>PLWR01000430.1 GCA_003165615.1 Acidobacteriota bacterium
ACGCCGAAGAGTGCCTGAAGGCGGCTTTTGCCAGCGATGTGCGCCCGGCCATTAAGGAATGGCGGAAGAGCAAGGGAGTGGCGGAAGATCCGCTGCAAGCCTTCCGCGCCTCTGGCTACTCCGCGCGGGCGGAGAAGGAGCGCGGGGCGAAGAACAAAGGGGCGGTGGCCAGTTACGCTTGAAGACCCACGGCCAGTATGGGCCACGGATCAGTATGGATTTGCACGGATCAGAACGGTTCAACACGGGTTTACTGAACCAGCAAAATGAAAGTGCTTTAAATCAAGGCGGAGAGAAGCCCGGCACGTCTCTCCGCCTTGCACCTACTCCCTTCCGAAGAAGAATAATCATGTGAGTGCAAGGATGGCGGCGGTGGAGGCGTTTCTGCGATGAACATTGCTCGAAATGTGTTGGCGGTTGATTTTGGCGCTGAAAGCGGGCGCTTGGTGCTCTGCCGTTGGAATGGCAGGGAAGGAACTCTGGAGGAGGTCCATCGTTTTCCCAACGCTCCTCAGGAGGTGGATAACCACCTGGTATGGGACATGGAGCGTTTATGGGGGGAAATCCTGAGGGGCCTGCTGAAAGCGGCGGCCAAAACGGGGGGCCACATCGACAGCGTGGGTGTGGATGGTTGGGGAGTGGACTACGCCTTGCTCGACGCCGCCGGCAATCGCATTGGCCATACCTTTTGCTATCGCGATTCCCGCAACGTCCCCGCCATGGCAAAGGTTTTTTCCAAGATTTCCCAGGAGCGAATCTACGAAATCACCGGAATTCAATTCCTCCCTTTCAACACCATTTACCAGTTGACGGCGCACAAGGAGGAATTCCCGGAAGAGTGGGAGCGGGCGGCCTGCTGGTTGACCCTCCCGGAATACTTTCAGTACCGGCTGACGGGTGTGGCGGCGGAGGAGTACACGGAAGCCAGCACCACGCAGTTGCTGGACGTGCGCGCGAGGGCCTGGTCCCAGGAACTCACCTCCGCGGTCGGGCTGAGCATCGAGAAATTCCCACCCATCGTGCAGGCCGGTACGGTTTTGGGAAAACTGCTTCCGGAAGTCAGCCAGGAAGCAGGTTTGGAAAATACGCAGGTGATAGCCCCGGCATGTCACGACACGGGATCGGCGGTGGCCGGCATTCCATTTCCGCACGATGGTCTGGTTTTCATTAGCTCGGGGACATGGTCACTGGTGGGTACCGTGCTCCTCAATCCCGTGGTTCGTGGGGACCAGCGGAGGAATTTCACCAATGAAGGCGGCGTGGCGGGCAGCATCCGGTTCCTCCAGAACGTCATCGGTCTTTGGCTCTTGCAGGAATGTTTGCGCGAATGGAACAGCCAGGGTCAAAACCTGACGGCGGCGGATTTGGCCGCGCAGTGTATGGAAACTCCCCCCGAGGGGCCCCACTTCCACGCGGATGAAACCACTTATCTCGCTCCCGGCAACATGGTGGAGCGCATCAACGCCGGTTTGCGCGCTGCGGGCTTCGCGGAGGAGCGGCGTCCGCCGGAACTGGCCGCCATCATCTTCCGCAGTCTCGCCCGGCGTTACGCCGCGGTGGTGGGCGAACTGGGAAGGCTCTCCGGTAAATCCATCAAGCGCATCTGCATTGTGGGTGGCGGCGTAAAGAACGAGGCGCTGAATCGATTGACGGAACTGTTGACGGGGGTCGAGGTGGTGCGCGGGCCGAGCGAATCCACGGCGGCAGGGAATATCGCCGTGCAGATCGCCGCCTTGGAAAATACCGTTTCGCTCGAAGAGATTCAGGCGATCAGCGCCAAGCTGAAGTTCAAGTCTACACAGTAAATCGCCGTGCCTCTCAGCAGGCCACCCTTTTGTCGTGAGAAATCGTGGGTTAGGGCGGCGCGGGCCGGAAACCCCGGCCCGCGTGCCAATCGTAAGATGAGGGTGCAACCTAGAAGTGTGGCATTTCCGGCATCTGCATCTTCTGCGGTTCGCCCTTGATGTGGGAGCTTTCGTTGCTCAGGACTTTCTTCAAAACCATCGTCATGTCAGGTCCGGTCATCTTCGCCATACCGTACGGGGTAATCTGGGTTGAAACCCAGTAGTCGATGGTCCCGCTCTTCTCCTGCTTGCGATAGTGTTCACACACGAAGCTTCCGGCGGGGACGGTGACGGTTTCGGTGCCTACCAATTCGCCGAAGTCTGGCTTCTCACCGGTAGCAGTGGGCTTGGGTTGAGCACTCTTCATCATTCCCATCATCATGCCGGTCATTTCCATGGGGGGTTGTCCGGGCTGCTGCATGATCATGCGCTTGATGCCGGCTTCGGGGCCTGTGTTGACTATCAGCATCTTCGTGACCATCTCCCCACCCAGTTCTGCCATTTGCATTCGTGTCTCGATCCAGATCCCGGGATCGCCGTTTACATCCTCTTTGCCAACGATCGCCCAGGCAACGTCCATATCTTTGCCTTTTGTGGTCATCAGATACTCGGCGCCCGAGCCGACCACCGCGCTGGTCATGCCGGGCATCTTGGGCAAAGAGCCCATCATGCCCATGCCCCCGCCGTGGCCAGGGCGTTGCGCCCACAGTCCGCCGGTCAAAGCCAGCGCCACTACCAACATCATCACAGCCCTTTTCGCATAACACATAGACGGTTTCCTCCGCATTTTGACTGGCCGGGGAGCAATCATGCCTCCACCCGGGGCCAGAGATTTCCGTAAATCTGCCATTCAACTGCAACGCTTGGACTACCCATCAATTTTCATGAAAACGGGGCCTTGGGCACAGTATAGCAGAAAATTCCGGCGCAAGAGGAAAGTGCAATCCGGAAACTGTGACGGCAAAAAGGCGGAGATTACCTATTGCGCGCCGTAAACCATGAATTGTTCTTTCTTGAATTTCTCCCAGTCGGCGGGCTGATACTGGTCTTTGGGGATGAAGACCTTGTGAAGAAAAGCGATGCCCAGCCTGGCTTCGTCGATTTCCGCCTCTTTTTGGGGGAGGTAGTCGAAGACGCTGCGGTTCGCTCCGTAATAGGCGCCGAGCCACACGCCCTCGGAATTTTCCACGGCATACAGCGCGCACGCCAGAGGCAATGGGCGGGTGGCATCCACGGATACCTTTACCATCGTATCGATGATCTTGCCGGTGACGCGCGGAGCAGTCGCGGTGGGTGTAGCAGGCGCCGAAGCCATGGTTGACCTCACGATCCATTCCCGAATCTGGGGCGGAAAGAGAGTTGGTCCCTCCCCAGGGAACATACATCGACCCTCGGAAGGGCGTCAATCCAAAATGCCTCTGCCGGTGCTTCACATTGCCGTGGAAGTTTTCAGTTCAATCACCAGCAATTGCCCGTCAGTATGCCAAGTTCCTCCCGTTGCGGTCTTGCCTTCCGAAAGAGGATTGGGGCGCGACACCAGCCGTTCGGCAGCGACCAATCCGCCGGCAATCAGGTCAGCGCCAACTTTGGCGCGTTCCGCATCCAGGTCAGGGTCGACGGCATGGGAGACCACGCCGAGGTGCACATCCAGACCAATATCGTGGGTTGACGCACCCAGCCAGATTTCGCGGCCATCGGCATTAGAGATGAGAGTGCGCCACAGGCGCAGGTGATGCCGTTTCAGAAAAGTGTTCAGCATCTTCTCGAAGGCCAGGTCCTCGGCGCGCCCGAAAAGGTAGAGTTGGGAGACGGGAGCTTCTCCGTAGCCGTTGTCACTAGCCATGGCGCGGACCGTTCCCACCGCCGAACCGGGGCGTAATTTCTTTGCCGGCGCCCAACCGGCTTGCTTGAAGGCGTTGAGAATCTGATCGGAATTTCCCACGACGATCAGATTGAGCGGGTCCCCGGGCTTTTTCGTTTTACTTTGGACGCGCTGGGGCGCGCCGGCAAGAAGGTTTTGCACCGCTTGCGCCAAAGCCGGGGAAATCTCGGTCGCCGCTGTCGGGGGCAAAACGGAATCCACCGTAAGCGGTTGATCCAAAACCAAAGTCATGTCCGCGCCCGCCGGAAGATTTATGGAGGTATCAACCTTGCCGAAGGTCTTGCCTGACATCTTCTCCATTTCGTTGCCCGCCGATCCCAGCTTATCCAGCATGCCGTCCATGCGTCCCGCCGCCGCATCCTTTTCAAGGATGCCTTGAACGGTCCCATCTTGCAGGACGGTTTCCCGCGCGTTCTCCACTTCCGTCACGTGCGCGGTCAAGTCAATCGCGGGATGATGAGGGATCACCAATTGCTTGAACCTGATCAACAGGCGTGCGTGGTCCGCGGAATCGGCAGCGGGAATCAGCTTTTCAATTCGCCCGCTCACTTCCGCTCCCACCGGAACCAGAACCCCCTGCCTGCCGATAATATCCCGCACCACACGTGCCGCCACGGCTTGATGGAGGTGGGAAGTGGTGGTGCTCACGGGGGCCTCCAGGCGGACGTAAAGTTTTGCCCCACTTAGCAGCGTGATTTGGGTATCGGCCAGCAAATAGCTCCGTCCGGAAACGCCGAAGATGATCGCCAAGCTGACGAGAGCAAGAATGATACCTACAAATGATGTTTGATAGCGGGGTCGCACCCACGAGGGGAATTGGGATGCTACCGGAGATGCGCAGGGAGTGCTCGGGGCTCGGTTTCTCACGCTCCACCTCAAAGTATTTTGTCTGGACACCGACGGGGAAGAGCACCATGACCTTCAGTGCCTGCCCCATCGAATAAAGCAATTAAAACATCCGAAGGAGATACAACGCAAGCCGGAACTTGCGCCCGTGCGTATTCCCACGAAGGCAACGCTTTCGCAGCACGGCCATCCTGGCCGTGACCCGGCACGGGCAGGATGGCCGTGCTACGTCTGGCGCAAGAAGTAGGGGTACCCTTGTGCCTGCCTGTGGCGCCCACAAGGGTCGCCCTGACGATGGGGCGATCTCCGTATTCGGCCTCCGAATTTACCGAAGCGATATTGCCATTAGATTTACGATTGGGAGCGGTTTTGCCGGGTCTGAGACGAAGGGAGAAGCGTTGACTTGCGTCAACTCTTGAGTTACCCTACCCTTGCTGATAAGGCTTTGTTTCTGAAGCCTGTTACGCAACTGAGTGCCAGGGTAGTGCGCCGGAGGTATTGGTACTTGTAGCGCCGACCGGAAGTTGTCCCGATTTGATCGGGAGGCCGGCAGGTACGGAGCTAAAGCTCAGCGCTACGAGACCAAACCTGCTCATCAAATGCATCGCGATTTTACATGCGTGGTGGTAAGAGCAAGTGACGTGTGGTGCGGTCTCCGTCGCCGGGCGGATGCCAACGGGAAATGTGAAAGCGAGGCTATATGGCCGAAGCGCTGACGAAAACTGGGCGATATCAGATTGTCGGTGAACTGGGCCGCGGGTCCATGGGGGTCGTGTATCAGGGATTTGACCCCGTCATTGGCCGCACGGTGGCCATCAAGGTGATGCTTCCCGAGGGCCTCTCACCCCAGGAGTTTGAGGAGTATAAGGCGCGCTTCCAGCGGGAAGCGATGGCAGCCGGAATCCTTGCTCACCCCAACATCATCACGGTCTACGATTTCGGGGAAGACAATGGCATCCTTTACCTTGCCATGGAGTTTCTGGAGGGAAAATCCCTCGAAAAAATTGTGCAGGAACAGACCATCCTTCCCATCGAAACGATCCTGCCCATTTATGACCAGGTTTGCAGCGCCCTCGATCATGCTCACCGAAATAAGATTGTGCATCGCGATATCAAGCCCGCGAATATCATGATTTTGCAAAACGGCCTGGTGAAGGTTACCGACTTTGGCATCGCCAAGATGATGGCCATGGGCATGACGCAAGCCGGCCAGATTCTGGGGACGCCGAATTACATGTCGCCGGAGCAGGTTAAAGGACGCCAAATCGATGGCCGGTCCGATATTTTTTCATTGGGCGTAATCCTCTATGAGCTGGTGACCGGTGAAAAGCCTTTCGGGGGCCAGAACA
>PLWR01000702.1:0-11272 GCA_003165615.1 Acidobacteriota bacterium
TCCCGCATTTTGCAAAAATAGCGCGCCACTTTCCACCCGCCATCAAGGAACCTGTTGTTGATTCTAATCCACATCCGACTTCCTCGGCCCAGCTCCGTATTGCTACCTATCGTGGCTCCCCTTAGGACCTTCGATATTCTGCGATAGGGCGTAGAGATGCAACTGGGGAGACAAGGAATCTCCCAGGTACAGTCATTCCCGCGAAGGCGGGAATCCACTCTGCAAGCTATTGGAATTGCACCGCCGACAGAATGGATTCCCACCTTCGCGGGAATGACAAATGTCTCGACGGGGATTCCCATTCCAAACGACACCATTACCCGTTAGGGTGATTCCGTAAGTGAATGATTCGGATTCGCTAAATCGCTAAGTCACCTAATCACAAATTCCCTTTTGCGTACTCCACCTTCATAAGACAAAGGCCTTGTGCGGGCGCAGTGGGGCCGGCTTGGACGCGGTCGCGCGCGGCGAGTATGCTCCTGATGTCCTCGGCAGCGAGCTTGCCTCGTCCGACCTCCATCAGAGTCCCAACAATGTTTCGCACCATGTAGCGAAGGAAGCCCCTTCCTGTCACCTCATACACCAGCATGGAGGATTTCGGGCGCCAGAGAATGCGCGAGCGAAAGATGACGCGCACGCGCGATTTGGCGTCTTCGTCCTCTTGCGCGTCGGCGGCTGCGAATGAGGTGAAGTCATGCTCGCCTTCCAAAAGCCTCGCCGCCTGGGACATCCTTGCACGATCCAGGGGATAAGGATAGTGACAAACAAATCGCCACAAGAGCGGCGAGCACACCGGCGTCATCAAGATTCGATACCGGTAAGTTTTTTGCCGGACGTCGTAGCGGGCGTGAAAAGTGGGGCCGACATCATCCGCCCCCTTGATGCGCACGGTGGGCGGGAGCACATTATTCAGCGCCGTGACGAAATTCACACAGGGAATGGTGGACGCGGTATGGAAATTTGCCGCCTGGTGTGCGGCATGCACGCCGGCGTCGGTTCGTCCCGACCCGCACACCTGCGTAGGAGCGCCAGTCAGCTTATGGAGCGCACCTTCAAGACATGCCTGGATGCTGGGAGCATCGGGCTGACGCTGCCAGCCGTGAAAGTCGGTCCCATCATAGGCCAGAATTAGTCGAATATTCCGCATGACGCTAGCATTTTACAATGGGATTGCACTCACCGCTACGGTACACCTCACCCTGCCTCCACGACAATCGGTAATCGCAAACACTCAAGCTTTCACGAAGGCACCCATATTCGCCTTGACCCGGATTGGGGCGTCATGCTATTTAACTATCTGGTTAGTTAAATGGATGAAGGGTCCGGGAAATCAGAAACTACCGCTGGGGCAGACAATGCCCTAAACAGCACATGGTTGTCTCTCCGCCACGTGGGTGATAAACTTCAAGGTTTGCATTTGCCTGCGTGAGTCTCCAAGACGACGCATTCCCCGGTCTTGGGAATGCGGAGTGGCCTGGCGGCCCAGTGAATGCCGGCGGCAACACCACGCCCTGTGTTCCGGGTTTCGATAAGCCGACATCGATGCCGACTGGCATGACCCTGCCGCCCGGGGGCGGCCCTTCAGTGAATATTACTGCCAACGGCTGATGACGATCGATGAAACTTTGCGTCCAACCATTGCGTAATATACGGTAGTGCCGATGTCTTTGGAGACATTTCGACTTAAGGGAAAAGGATACTCGATGAAGCCTTACCGTCACCGCCTCGTCGCCTTCATGTTCATTGCCGTTATACTTGTAACCGGGCCTTGCCTGCATTCGCAACAGGCACCCTCCACGTCAGCCTCTCCGCCCGTGCAAAACTTCAATACTAATTTCGGGAATACGCGGTGGTTTCCGTCGTTCTGGGAACCCTATGCAACCCCCTATGTTCCCGAGGCGAAAATGAGCAATTCGGATCGTTTGCACTCCTTGCTCAACGACGGCAAATTGCGCCTTTCCATCGAGGACACCATTGAACTGGCGCTCGAGAACAATCTTGATATCGCCGTGGCACGCTATAACATCGCCTATTCGCAAACGGACCTGCTCCGCACCCAGGGTGGTGGCGCGGCCCGCGGGTTTTCAGGGTCATTCCAATCCTCGGCGCTGTTCTCCGGCGCCGTCGGCAGCAGTGTCACGGCGACCACTGCGGCAGTCGGTAACACAGGGAGTAGCGTTACCGGCAGTGCCAGCGCCATACAATTGGGGGGCGGCCAATTTGATCCCGCCGTCTTTTTCCAGATGGGCTGGGATCGAAATACCACACCCCTGGGAACCACGGCGGTGACCGGCGTCCCCTATGTGACCTCTCAGGGGACAAGTTATGTGACCGGCATTACCCAAGAGTTCCAGACTGGAACCAGCTATGAGGTCCTGATTGGCGGCGGGCGCGGAACAAGTACATCCCTTACGCAGTTCTATAACCCTTACGCCGACGCGTTTTTGGGTGTGGGTTTTACCCAGCCCTTGCTGAATGGATTTGGCAAGCGCGCCAACTCCACGCAGATTCGCATTGCCAGAAACGATATGAAAATCGCCGATTCCGTCTTCCGCCAGCAGGTCATCAGCACGCTGGGCTCGATCCTTAACGAATATTGGGATTACCTCTCCTTCAAGGAGAATGTTCGCGTTAAGGAAGAGGGCCTGGCATTCTCACAAAAACTCCTGGCTGACAACAAGAAACAGGTGGAAATTGGAACCCTTGCGCCGATTGAAGTGGTGCGGGCGGAATCGGAAGTGGCCACCGACCAACAGGCTTTGATCGTGGCCCAGACCAATCTGCAACAGCAAGGCGAGCTGATCAAGACGGCGCTTGCCCGGCAAGTGGGGCCGGAGTTGGCCTCCGCCCAAATTGAAACCGTGGACAAGCTCCCCGAGCCCCGGCCCGATGACATTCCACCCCTGGAAGAAGCGCTGGACAAGGCTTTTGCCAATCGCCCCGAAATCGAGCAAACCGAATTGAAGTTCAAAGATCAGGACATGACGATTGCCGCGCGGCGAAACGGCCTGCTCCCATCCCTGAATCTTTTTGGCACATACATCGGACAAGGCCTGGCGGGCAACCAACTTCTTTGTCCGTCGGGATCCTCACCATACGGGGCGGGTTGCATCCAAGCCAGCGGTTCCCAGCTGGCCCCCACAGGAACGTCCAGCGCTGGTGTTTCGCAAGCCCTCAGCCAAACCTTTGAGGGCCACTACCCGAACTATTCTTTCGGCATCAATCTCGCCATCCCGATTCGCAACCGTACCGCCCAGGCTGATGCGGCCCGTGCCCTCCTTGAGCGGCGACAGCTTGAGACTCAGTTGCAACAGTGGAAGAACAATGTCGCCCAGCAGGTGCGCACCGCGGTCATCGGCGTCATTCAGGCCAAAGCCCAGATAGACGCCGCCGACAAGTCCATCATCCTTGCTCGCCAAACCCTCGACGCCGAACAGAAGAAATTCCAGTTGGGCGAGTCCACCGTCTTCCTGGTCATTCAGGCGCAGCGCGATTTGGCCAATGTTGAGGGGAACGGAGTCACGGCGCACTCGACTTACGCCAAAGCCATTACCCAGTACCAGCAGGCGGTGGGAACGGTCCTTTCCGACTACAACGTCGAATTGAATGACGCCATGCAGGGAACCGTAACCCGCGTTCCCAACATTCCGGGCTCAGCGGAAACCCCGGCGCCGGTGAAACTGAATTAACCGTAATAAGGCAGTTGGTAGTGGGAGGAAAGCAACAGGCAGCGAGTGCCTATTGCGAGTCATGGCGAAGCCGCAATGGACAGCAAGCGGGAGTCGGCCAGCCTTCCATGGAGGTCGGCTTTATGGGTTGCGATCTCCCAAGGGACTCTCTTCCGCGCCCCTTGAATCCCGCTGGCCAGGCCTTTCCGATCAAGTCAAACCGAGCGCCCCATGAAAACCCAAATCCTGTTTGTGTCGATAATCGCCGTTGCCACTGTTCTCCTTGCCCTGCACATGGTTCGCAGCGGCGTGGCTCAGCCAAAAGTGGAAGCGCTTTGGGCCGGAGATGCTCCCGGGACGCTGGGTACGACGGATGCTGACCGGCCTACGATTTCCATCTTTCTTCCCGCGCGCTGGCACGCGAGCGGAGCCGGGATGGTAATTTGTCCGGGTGGCGCGTATGCCCAATTGATGTCATCCTACGAAGGAGACGACATCGCACGCTGGTTGAATTCCTTCGGGGTAGCCGGCTTCGTATTGAAATATCGCATCAGTCCACGCTACCGTTACCCTGCTCCTTTCCTTGATGCACAGCGTGCCGTTCGATATGTCCGTTATCACTCGGCGCAATGGCAGGTCCGTTCAGATCGAATCGGCATCATCGGGTTTTCCGCTGGCGGGCACCTCGCTTCGACGGTGATCACACACTTCGATGAGGGTAATCCAAGCGCGAGTGATCCCGTGGAACGTGTCTCCAGCCGTCCGAACTTTGCCATTCTCGCCTACCCTATCATCACCCTCCGCCCACCCTGGACCCATACGGAGTCGGTGCGGAATCTGCTGGGTCCCAATCCACCGCCAGAGTTGATTGATGAATTGTCCAACGAACTGCACGTCACCAAGGATACCCCTCCTACCTATCTGTTCCACACGAATCAGGACAAGGGTGTGCCGCCTGAAAACAGTATTCTTTTCTATACCGCGCTGCGAAAAGCGGGAGTTCCCGCAGAGCTTCACATTTACCAGGAGGGGCCGCATGGCATCGGGTTAGCTAATGGACACGGGCGCGCGCCGCGCGTGCCCGGCACCCTCTCATGGTCGGCACGGGCCGAGGAATGGCTCATCCTGCAGTGGTCTCCCTACACGCGATGGTCCTTCTCCCGATTGTTCCGCCTATAGTTTCACCTGGCGTCAGAATGCAACAAGTTGAGTCCTCTCCGTCGTGGTTGGGTATACTCTCCTCTCAGGGTAATCCAGCGCCTCACAAGAAGGGGTGCGGCGGTAAGGAACAGCCCGAAATCGCCAAATCCAGGATGCACCGCAGACCCGAGTCAGCACCAAACATGGCGGCGTGCTTCATATGGGTATGAATAGACAAGCTCGGATAGGAAGTGTAGTGGTTCCTAACCCCACTGATCGGGAAGGCGGCCAGCAACCCAACAGAACTGCCTTGGGCATGGCAACGGCAGCGGGAGCCTTGTTGGCTTACATCGTGCTCGCCACGATTGTGGCATTGACCAAGCGACCCATCTCAAATGAAGCATGGTTTGCCAACCCGGCGCTGACCTTGCTTCAAGGTCATTATATGGGCACACCCATCCTTGAGACCTCGAGCACGTGGCTGCGGGGACTCGACCGTTATACCTATTGGATCATGCCCCTGTATGTTCTAGCCGAAGCGGCGTGGTTTAGGGTTATTGGTTTTGGTCTAATCCGGCTGCGCCTGCTCTCGATCTGCTGGGGTCTCGTGGCGCTAGGCGCCTGGTGGGTCATCCTTCGAACGCTTGTGCAGAGTTCGGAGATCGCCTTCCTGGGCCTCCTACTCATGGGCACGGACTTCACCTTTGTCACCAATGCGGGGACCGGGCGCATGGATATGATGTGCGCCGCCCTGGGCTTCGCCGGGTTGGCCGCCTACCTTGGCTGGCGCGAGCGGAATCTCACCTTTGCCGTCCTGGCTGGCAACACGCTGGTGGCTACCAGTGGACTCACCCACCCGTGCGGAATCCTGCCCTTCGCCGGGCTTTGGTTACTCCTCCTCTATCTCGATCATGCGCGCTTCCAATGGCGTTTCCTGGGGATCGCGGCGGTGCCCTATCTGGTGGGAGCTGCCGCCTGGGGCTCCTATATCCTTCGGAATCCCTCGCTCTTCTGGGTCCAGTTTGCGGGAAACATTTCCGGTTTTGCTGGAGAATACTCGAATGTCAGCCGAACCTCAGGGCTCTATGCTCCGTGGATCGCCATCAAGAACGAAATCGCCATCAGGTATCTGAAGAACTTTGGTCTTGCAACGAATGCGAAAGGTGCCCACGACTTACGGCTGCTCATATTACTCGCCATGGTGGCCGCCGCTGCCCTCCTCATCGCGAGGTCGGAGTTGCGCCGCCAAAGGGGATGCAAGGCACTCCTCCTGCTCGCGGCAGTTTTCATTCTTCTCTTAACTTTTCTGGAAGGAATGAAATTCGACTCCTACCTCGTTCAAACAATTCCGATTTTCACTGCCATCCTGGCCGTGAGCATCCATAGCGCCGTAGCGCATCCCCTTCCTTTCCTCCCGCGGAAACTGGTCCTCTTGGCGGTGGCAGCCCTGGTAGGATTGCAGGTCGCTGTCGTAGCCGGGCGTGGGTGGCGGGATCCCTACCGGCGGCAGTATTTGCCCACGACCGAATTTCTAAAGAACCGGGTGAGTGGCGGGACGTTGATCATGGGTCCGGGCGAACTCGCTTTTGAGTTGGGTTTCAATGGCAGGGTCATTGATGACGTCCGGCTCGGGTACTATAGCGCGAAGCGTCCGGATTTTATCGTGATCGGTGATTGGTATCGGATGTGGCATCAGGCCGCTGCCATAAAGAGCCCTGAGGTCCACCGGTTCATCGAGAAGCGATTGTGGCAGGAATACGTCGAGGTTTTCAGGAATGGTCTTTACACTATCTATTCCCGGCGGGAGGGATGGCATTCCGGCCTCGGTGAAACGGGCGTAGGTCGGAGCAGCCGTTAGTTTCTCTCTTGAAAACTCAGCAAGGAAGCGGCGTATATAATGACCAGACTCAAAGGTCAAACTCAACTTCCTGGAAGAACACGAGTTTGACGGGCCCGATCAAGCCCGCCGGCGGGATATTCTCTGCCCCATATTCGCGCGACATAATTCCGTACCATTGCTGGCGCTCGTTGTAGTTGCCGTATTTCTCCACGACTCGGTCTGCCGACTCCGGCCGCTTGAGTCCTGCCACGTAGTTGATTAACCGGTTGCTGACGCGCACTTCGATAAAGTTCTTGCCCGGCTTCACCCACTGGGTTACGTCGTGCTGGTGGGGACGCTTCCAAGTCACACCCGCCGCCTGGCTGTTCAGCCACACCTTGGAGGCATCCATCACGACACCCAGGTCGAGTGTGGCGCGGCGCCCTTTCTCCAGCAGATTGGGTGGAATTTCGAACTCCAATTCATATCGCGCCGTGCCGGAGAAGTTTCGCGTTTCGGCATCATCACTCCAGGAGTGCAGAACTCCCATTTTCTTTACCAGCTTCTCAAACTTGTAAGCTTGGAACGTCACCAGCCATTCACCCGTGATTTCGAGCGGCGCAGGCAAATCTTTGACCAGCATCTCCTTGCGTTGCGCCTTTTTCACCGCCCCACCGGTGCGGATGTAGATGGTCCCATTGTTGGCGGTCAAGCCGACCACCTTGCCTTCGCCTGCGACGGCCACTTCATCGGCATTGGTCTCCACCACATGCGCCGGTTCGGGAGTGTCCCTGAAGATGTAAAAGACCGACTCATACGGCTTCAGGCGGAAAGGTATGCGCACTCCGCGGCTCTCGACCCTGTAGTTGACGACCGGCTTAACGTCTCCGATTTCCGCGTCCCAAAGCTCCACGGACTTGCGATCAGTCCTGAATAGCGCCGAATTTTCCTGGCAGACCTCGCTGCTGTTGGTCACATAATACACTTCGGAATCATCCATTCGCCGGTGCAGGTGCAGCACCGCTTCGGCGTGCTTCTCCAGCTCGAAATCCGGTTGCAGGCGCTCGCGCAGGATCTTTGGCAAATCGGTTTCGGATCGAAGCAGGACCGCCTCGCCCTGGCCAAACTTATTTCTTACGATGGGATCACGAAGGGGAATGGTTCCGAACATTTCCGCGACGATGCTCCGGAGCTTGGCGTCATTCTCCTCATATCCTGTGAACCCGGTGGAGAACTGCGGCAAGCGTTCGATGGCAATCACCACCCCGCCGGCCTGGCAGAAGTCGCGCACGCGTTCCAGGGTCCGGAGCGATAGGTACGTCATTCGGGGCAGGATGAGCACGGAGTGTTCCATCTTTTCGATGACCAACTTGCCGTTTTCCAGGCTCGACCTTTCCACCAGAACCTGATCGTTCACAAAGTTGAAATCGAATCCGTTGCGGACAATCAGCGGCGCCACCTCGCCCCACTTGATGGCCGACTCCGGAGACCAGTACATTTCCACCGAAGGAGCGGCCTTGCTCCAGGAATCCGGAATCGGCGAGAGAACCGCGACATCGCCCACAAACCGCCCTTGCGAGAGCAGCGAGCAGCACCGGCCTATGTAGGAGGAAAAGTGATGGTAATACTGCCACCACGGTTCCGTATGCCGAATGACCGAGACCGCAAACATCTCGTGAAAAGGTTCCGTATTGTCGTCCGGGTCGTTATAGGTGTACCCACAGTTCAAAATTTCCTGATAGCCGTCGCGTAACGAAGGGTCAAGAACAGACTTAAGCAGTTCCATATTCACAACGTACCGGTAGGAGCTCGGGTAGCCCGGCGCACTCAAGAATGTAAAGCTCTCCGCCGATACCAAAGGCTTCCCATAAATATGGGCGGAGCTGGTGGCGTGCTTCCGATGCACGGAAACCTGCGGCTCGCGCAACGTGACCTGCTCCCCTTCTCCGACCGTGTTGGAAGCGTAGGATTGCAAAAGCTCGCCGATGCTCCCGTGAGACTGAACACGCGAGATCAGGCTGTTCTGCTCGCACCACTCCCTTAGGGGAACGAAGAAATTATCGATAATGAGTTGCGATAGCACGTGAACAAAGTCGTGCCGAAGGTAAGGCGTCTTCTCCCCCACGTCGTACCAGAGCGCCAGCAGGTGGGGCGCAAGATCGTACCCCTTGCGCTTGTTAAACTCATCCAGGTAATCATCCGTCCAGTAATAGCTCTGGTGTGGGATATGGATTTCAAAGCTGTCGCAGAAGATGCCGCGCACCGTCTTCCCGAATTCCTCACCTGCAACCTTCTTGAGCGCGCCGCCCACAACCTCAAGGTGACGGTCCAGGGATTTGCGGGAGAAATGATCAATGACCAGGCCTTCGCTGCCTAGCGAGGCGCCGCGCACCGGCTGCCGAGTGGGTGACTGCTTTAGCGAGATTATTTTCCACCGCCCCTCGGGAACCTGCCAGCCCACAGCCTGCCGAACCACCGCCCAGAAGTTCGGGTCGGTGTAGCGCAGGTATGGCCGGAGGTCCACAATGCTACGTGGATCGAGCACCTCATCCGACCCCACGGTGCGCGCGGCAAACAACCCGATGAGCTTTTCATGCTCTCCCACGTCACCCGGAATCTTGACGCCATACCGATCCGGGCCGATCACCTCATCCACCGTGCGCACGATGCACTGGGAGCCCAGTTCGATGGGAATCCACGGGCCGCCGTAAGGCCATCCCGTGCCCAGCGTGAAATCAACGCGCATGCCCAATTGCTTGGCTTTCTGAACCGTGAACTTGGTCATTTCCGCCCAGCGATCGGATAGAAATTCGAAATTCCCCTCTGGTTCCACAGGACTTAACCAGCTCATTTCGACTCCGGCCAAGCCTTGCTTCTTCATCTGCTCGAGTTCGTAGCTGATTCCCTCTTCGGTGGCTTGTGGCCCCATCCACCACCAGCGGGTCCAATCCTGGTTGTCGGTTGGTGGGTTCTCAAACGCGTACCGAAGGCTTTCGTACCCTGCTTTGGAAGTGGCCGCCGGCACGGGCTGGACTCCGGCAAAGGCAAGCTTCGGGGGCATTGAGCCAAAAGCAAAAGCCGCACCCGCTGCGCCGAGCGATGTTTTAAGGAAATTTCTGCGATGCATTATTCTTCTCACTTGCATTGGGATTTGGAAGCTTGTCTTACGTGGTTCGGGCAGAAACAATCCGGCGGGAGCACGGAAAACTCAGGGAAGTCAGTTAGGGCAAAAGACCGGCGATGCCTATCATGATCGGACAATAATTCCCATGAATTCATCGATCCTGCTCAAGGACCTTCCCGAAGCAAACACGCCCATGGTACCTACCCTGGAGAAAACATGCAATAGTTTGTCGATTCGCGCAATGGCCCGATGACCCAATTGTTCGATCGCACGGTTTGACTTTGAATCTGGCCCTGCTCTAACATGACCCAGGGGCAAATCATCACATGGATGAACACAAGAAGGCGGGCACTGGCGTCGCGAATGAACATTGCCACCCCCAGCCCTTTTATGACAAGCAGCGGTGGCAGGAGCAAACCCTCAAGCCTGCACTGCGAAAATCACCTGAGCGGCAGAAGGAATTCACCACCCTTTCGGGTGTGCCCATCAACCAACTTTATACCCCTGCGGACCTTGCCGAATTCGACTACTCCCACGACCTGGCCAACCCTGGCGAGTATCCCTACACGCGTGGCATTCACCCCATGATGTATCGCAGCAAGATTTGGACGATGCGTCAGTTTTCCGGATTTGGTAGCCCCGAGGACACCAACCAGCGCCTGCACTATTTGCTGAAGCAAGGCCAGACGGGCCTTTCCATCGCCTTCGACCTGCCCACGCTGATGGGATACGACAGCGACCATCCTCTGTCCGAAGGTGAAGTGGGACGGTGCGGCGTGTCGGTTTCGTCCCTCGCGGATATGGAAACCCTGCTGGCGGGCTTGCCCCTTCAGCAAGTGACCACCTCCATGACCATCAATTCGCCCGCGGCCATCGTTTGGGCGATGTACCTGGTGGTCGCGGAGAAAAATGGCGCGGACTGGAAGAAGATTTCCGGTACCACGCAGAACGACATCCTGAAAGAATACATCGCGCAGAAGGAGTACATTTACCCGCCCGCTCCTTCCATGCGCCTGGTTGTTGATACCATCACCTTTGGGGCGCGCGAGGTTCCGCGTTGGAATCCCATCTCCATCAGCGGTTACCACATTCGCGAAGCGGGCTCGACGGCCGTGCAGGAGTTGGCCTTCACCCTGCGCGACGGAATTGAATACGTGGAGTGGGTCCAGCGCGCCGGCATGAACGTGGATGAATTCGCCCCGCGCCTGAGTTTCTTCTTCAACGCCCACAGCGATTTGTTTGAGGAAGTGGCGAAATACCGGGCCGCGCGCAAAATCTGGGCGCACGTCATGCGCGAACGGTTTGGCGCGACGAATCCGCGCTCATGGCTCTGCCGCTTCCATACCCAGACGGCGGGCTGCTCGCTTACGGCGCAGCAACCCTACAATAATGTTGTCCGCACCACCCTTCAGGCGCTCGCCGCGGTGCTGGGCGGAACCCAATCACTGCACACGAACTCCCTCGATGAGGCGTGGGCGCTGCCGACCGAAGATGCTGTCACCATCGCCCTGCGCACCCAGC
>PLWR01000702.1:11394-11538 GCA_003165615.1 Acidobacteriota bacterium
AGCAGGTCAAAAAGCTGGAGGAAGTTCGCGAAAGGCGCGATAATGCTTATGTCCAGCGTGCGCTTGAATCCCTGGGAAGCGCCGCCGCGACCGACGCCAACCTGATGCCCTACATTCTGGAATGCGTCCGCGCTTACGCCACCG
>PLWR01000302.1 GCA_003165615.1 Acidobacteriota bacterium
AAATCAGGACCATGCCGTAGAAGACGAGGTCCCAAAGACCCAGGACTCGGCTCAGATGTTGGGGGGGGGCTTCGATAGATTGTCCCATGTCGTTTATGGAGGGGCCGGCTCGCAAACATCCAAAGCAGCCTAACGCCGCATCCTGTCATCTCCTGATGTCGCGTCCCGAGAAATAGTGGGGAGCGCAGAATTATCCCGGCCGGCGGGATTACTCTCCGGCTTTCGTTTCAATAAGGTTCGGGGCTCCCTTCCCCGTGCCCATCACATACCTTCCCTAAATAGAAATCTCGGGTTGACATCTTAGCATAATATATCATATAAAACTTGCGGTTAATGGTGTGCAGCCGTCTAAACCCATTTGATGGAATTGCCCAACTCGCGCTCTGCCGAGAAGCCGGAGGCTGGCATGTCGTGCAATTATTGCAATTACGGTTATACCTTTTCCAATAGGTTCGTCAGGGCCGTAATCGCATTCTTGTTCTTGACCCAGATTTCCTGGGCAAGTGCGTCCGGCCCCGTTTTGGCCAACCCCCCGAAGTCCTCGGCAATGGCACAGGCGGGGGCAGGCATGAATCAAGGCAAATTTATCGGGTGGCAGGTTCACACCAATTTCGCACAAGAAGCGCTTACCCACGCCCGCGAGCATGAAGTGAACTCAATGATCCTCGAGTTTCACCCCAATGCTGAGCAACCCGGACGGGGATTTGCGACCCTTGTGGACGATCTCGCTTTGGATGAATCCGCTCCCAAGGTGGCCAAGAGGGGAAAGGCGAAGGACGAGGTCCTGAAGTTGCGCGCCAACATCGGAGGGATCATCCAGCAGGCCGCCAAACAAAAAATTGACGTCTATTTTGCAGACTTTGAGATCACTTTTCCTCGCGGCATGACAGAGGCATACCCCTCCGCCGCCGACTTGAACTCCGAGTTCGCATGGCAGTTTTTGGAGAAGCGCCTGGATGAGGTGTGGAGCGCGCTGCCGCAATTGGCAGGAATTGTTCTCTACACGGACGAGCCTGACGACCTCATCATCTATAACCAAAAAAACATTGATCGGCAGGCAGCGGTGCGGAGACTGATTGAACTTTATCTCCGCGTTTGCCGACGTCATGGTGGTCGGCTGGCCGTATGCACGTTTGCGGATTACGCATCAGAGCGGTACGACATACTTATTTCTGCCTTACGGCAGATTCCTCCGTCCAAAGACTTGTTGGTTGACAACTATATCTGTCCGAGTGATTGGGGATTCATCCGGTTGGTTAACCCCGCCATCGGCAAGACCGGGCACCCCGAGTTTCTAACTGCCAATTACGCAGACGAGGTGCTGGGACAAGCTCAAATCCCAATCTGCGAAGCTCGGCTACTCCAGGACCGCATCCTCGAGGCGCAGCGAAGGGGCGCAAAGCTCGTGGGTATCAATGGATATATTTCCTGGTATGGCCGGAAGATCTTCGGCACGCCCACGGAGATCAATCTGGACCTTGCTCCGGCACTCCTGAGCGATCCCCACCAGGATCCGGGGACATTGGTTCACCAATGGCTTGGCAAACATTATGGAGGGCCGGCGGCAGACGCTCTAACATCCGCCTTCCTCAACAGCTTCGATACGGCTGAGAAAGCCATCCAGACGTTGGGCTTTTGGAGCTCGGAATATCCCAAGAGCAGTTTCCCCGATCCCGTTTGGCTGGAGTTCTCGATTCGCACGGAAGACCTGGCGATTTTCGATCCCTCCTACAAGTCGCTTGGGAATGAGCTTGTTCACCCCGACGCGAAGACCCTGGCAAGAGTGATTCAAGAAAAGGACGAGGCGGTGTCGATGGCAGCCCAGGGTGTGAAGGCAGTCGAACAAATCAGGACGTCACTGAGCGAACCTGACTACCGGCTGCTCCACCGCCAATTCCTGTTGGCGTGGTATATCGCTCGCGCCTATCGGCTCTATATGGAGGCGTATTTCCGCTTTCGCATTTGGGACCAATCCGGCCGAGGACCTGTCCCCGCGGAATTGTCAATGCTGACGGCCCAAATTGAAGCGCTCGCTGCGGAGATGGAAAAGGGCGTGGATTCGCCGCCGGTTTTTTGCCCGAAAAGCCTGCGAAGCTGCTTGAAAGTGCTGGAGGGATTCTTGAATGGCAAGCCTTTTCCCGACTATCCCACTTCGATGGTATATGCCCCGAGGGCACAGTATCCACCTTCGGGATCAACTGAGTGCTCGCCGGACACGCTTTATCCTTTCCCTACGATCGCGATCTTGGGTCCGCTGCCCACGCCCAAAGAGGTCACTTGTCGCTGATTCGAGCAGGCGACCACCTGGCACAGACAACTCGGGTTTAGTGTCTGCGATTTCCCGGAGGGACCGTTTATTCGTGGTGAGAAATCCGGGGCCAATTTTCAATCATCGCGTTCGATCAAATAGCCGCTGAGATGTGTTAAACAAGATGTCCTGCCGGGTTTCTTCGGGGACACCCAAGGAGAGGATCTTCCCCATTTCCGTGTCCAGATCTTCAGGTGTATCCGAACCGATCAGCAAGCGGGAAGGCGGCACGTACCGGAGAACCTCGAGGATGTGATGGGGCATGAGCGAAGAGAGTTCAAGAAAGATATTCGGGCAGACATGGGCGGCCACAATCGCCTCGGCAAAGTAAATACTCCCCCCGCAATGGGCGAGAATAATATTCAACTCGGGGAACTTTAGAGCGGGCTTGATAAAAAGCGACGGAAGTGCAAACGGGATTCCCGCACCAGTGTGAACAATGACGGGTAGGTGATAATTCAGCGCGGCCCCAAAGAAAAACTCCGCCCGCGGTGAGAGCGGATTCAGTGGCTGGTATTGGGGCTGCAATTTCAGCGCGCGACAGCCGAGTTCTTCCACGTAGCGGCGCAGCTCATCACGAAACGCGTCTTCTGGGAGAAACGGGTCAAGGCAAGCTGCACCGGTCAGACGGTCCGGATAAGCGCTTAACGCCTTGGCGATTTCATCGTGTGCCCTCCGGCGGTCATCGACGACAGGAAATGGGATGACCAAGGCGCGGTCCACCCCATAGCGGTCCATTCGAGAGATCAGCTCTGCGGCCGAAAATTGCCGACCGGAGTGCAGTGCTTGACCGATATGGGTGTGTGCATCGTAAATCCGGAAGCCGTTTTTCATGATGCCAACCCCCGAATAATTCGGTCTCCCATCTCGGAGGTCCTTAGGGAGCCCCCGAGATCGGGGGTAGCGTTTGGCAATTCATCGAAAACGCCTTCCACCGCCCGGCGAATCATCCCCGCTCCCCGCACGGTTTCTGGATGGCCCAGCCAATCGAGCATCATCGCCACGGACAAGATCGTCGCGGTGGGGTTGGCAATTCTCTGCCCGCTGATATCGGGAGCGGAGCCGTGGGACGGCTGGAAGACTGCGAGTTCCTCTCCAATATCACCCGATGGGGCCATGCCCATGCCGCCCACCAGGGCGGCGGCAAGATCGGAGAGGATGTCGCCGAGGAAGTTCTCCGTCACCATCACGTCAAATGTGTTCGGACGCTTGATCAGATGGAGGGCTGCGGCGTCTGCGTAGAGCTTTTCGGTTCGAATGGCGGGGAATTCACGCGCAATTTCATCAAAAATGCGGCGAAAGAAGGCCATCGACGGGAGTACGTTGGCCTTGTCCACTAGCGTCACCAGGCCGCGGCGACGGTTCGCCTCCCGAAAGGCCGCACGGAAGATTCTCTCGGAGGCTTCTCGCGATACCTTTAGGGAGTCGGTAATCACGGGTGCATTCGAAGCGTACGGTTTCAGTCGCGAGGAGAACAAACCCTCGGTGTTTTCACGAAAAATGACGAAGTCAATCTCCCCCTTGCGATACCCCTTCAGCGGCGTTTGCTGCTCATGGTAAAGGTAAACCGGGCGAACGCCACAATAGAGGTTAAGCTGCTCGCGCAAATCGAGCTGCGGTGTAATTTCCGTGCCATCTGGTAGGCGAACATCGGGCAGGCCGATGGCGCCGAGAAGAATCGCGCTACAACTTCGCAGCTCCTGAATAGTATCCGCTGATAAGGCGTCACCGGTTCGCAGGTAACACCCCGCCCCTACGTCGAACTCGCGGAGTTCGATCTCGATATCTTGAAGCCGGCGTACCACCTCGCGTAGAACTCGGACTCCTTCCGCGACGACCTCAGTGCCGATCCCATCCCCCGGAATTACTCCTATTTTGAACCGTTTCATGGCCTACTACACCCAGTTGCCAGTCTCCTGCGTCAGATATTCGTTCATGGATTCAGCCCGTCCGGCTGACGTGGCTGAGGAAAACTATCCGGGGCGAGGGAAGCGGAACGCTCGTACCACGTTCCAGTGCACCCCTGCCGCGTTGTGATTTCAAAACCACCCTTAAGCAAGTGCCTCCGCCAGGCGAACGTACTGCTCCTTCACCGCAGGGTAAAGATCGCGAAAGATGGCATAGAGGCGCATATAACGTTCGTGAATCTCCGGATTCGGGACTGATTTGGGGCCTAGTTTCACCCATTGTTTTACAACGTCATAGTCCTTATAGACTCCTACGCCAACCCCGGCGGCAACGGCGTTGCCGACCGGGGCTCCTTTGGAAGATTCTGCCAGTACGCATTCAACGTTGAGGATGTCGGCAAGGATTTGCCGCCAAAGCGGGTTATGGGCTCCCCCTTCGCTAAGCACTATTGGCAAGGTCATACGGACTCCGCTCTCCCGCATCATCTGGAAGTTGTGCAACAGCGCGTACCCCGCACCCTCCATCAAAGCGCGAACCAGGTGCCCGCGCCCATGATTCAGGTTGAGGCCGAACATGACTCCGCGGGCATGAGTGTCCCAAATAGGTGTGCGCTCCCCCATAAAATAGGGGAGAATAATAAGCCCCTCACTGCCCGGGGGAGCACTGGCGGCCTCTCGACTGATAATGTCATAGGCACTTATACCTGAGATCGACTCGGTGGCGCGCTCGAGCTGGCCAAATTGGTCGCGAAAATAGCGAATCAGGGCACCGCAGGAAACCAGCGCGGCCACGGTGGTGTACTTCCGACGCGAATCGGCGGTGTGAACAATGGAAATCATTCCCTTGGTGAAAGTCGGCTCCTCGTGAACCACACCCATCACGCCCGCTGTGCCCATCACCAGTTGCGTGGCGCCGGAATCAATGGCCCCCGCCGCAACCCACGCAGCCGTGGCGTCAACCGTTCCGGCCACCACCGGGGTCCCGGGCGCAAGGCCTGTCTGCTCGGCGGCTTCCCGGGTCACTTCCCCTACAACTTCGTCACAGGGATAGGGGTCTGGGAATTTGGCCGGGTCCATGCCAATCTCTTCGATCAATTCTTCGTCCCACTTGCGCTTCACGATGTCAAATACGATACCGAATAGCGAGGCATTGGAGTAATCGGTCACCGCTTTTCCCGTTAATTTAAGGCAAGGGTAGTCGGCTGCTGTCTGAACTTTGTATGTCCGCTTGTAAAGTTCGGGGCGGTTGTTCTTCTCCCACATGAATTTTGTCGTCGCGTAGTAAGGATCAATGGGATTGGCGCTTACCTGAAAAACCCGCTCTTCCCCAAGGTTTTGTCGAAGCCAATTACATTCCGCCGTGGCGCGGCGGTCCATCCAGATATGCGCATTCTGAAGGGGACGAAGATCACGGTCCACCAGGATGCACGCCGGCGAAAGCGCGCTGATCGAAACACCCTTAATATCTTTCGGATCCACTTTGGCATTCCGGATGGAAAGCCGTATGGTTTCGGCGACGGCGTTCCAGTACGACTCCGGATCGTGTTCGGCTTTCGCTCCAGGGAATCTGTCGTCTGAGTTCTTTCGGGTGATCAGAGGGTATTCAATGTAATGCGAGCCCACAACTGTTCCATCGATTGCCATCACGATGGCCTTCGTCCCACCTGTCCCCACATCGCAACCCACCAGAAAGCCCGCCATTCTGCCCTCCCCTTACCGCCAGTGTTAGTGTACTCGTTGGATTAGCGGACAACACCCACAAACCTGACCACGTCTAGCGACGCAAGGTGCGACAGCACTTAGCTTGGAATCACCTTTGATCAGTTTTAATTACTGCCCTTCTCGACTTCCCCAGCAACGGCTCGCAAATTCTTTAAGCCTTCTATGGCCAGGATTTCCCCGGATTCGGCAAACCTCCTCCATATGGCACAGAGCCTGTTTAGCTCTTCAAAGCTGGGGTCGAACGATTCGATGACCATGGGACCCCAATATCCAATGTCCTTCAAGGCGACGAAAAACTCTTTCCACGGAACAAGCCCAGTGCCCGGTATGCCCCTGTTGTTTTCACACACGTGGACGTACCCAAGGTATTCTCTCCCACAGGTTCTGACTGCTCCGGCAAAGCTGGTTTCCTCTCGAATCATATGAAAGGTGTCCAGGTGGACCTTCATGTTTCTTATTCCCACATCCTGGCAATATTTCACCGCATCCTGTGCGGTGTTGATAAAGTGCGTTTCAAACCGGTTGACCGGTTCAATGGCAATAATGACGTCGCCTTTTTCCTTCGCATAATGGGCCACTTCGCGCATTGCCCCGACGGACCATTCCCACTCTTGCTCCGTCCTGGGCTTTCCCGTCAGGCAACCCCAACCTGCATACGTGACGCCGCCAAGGATCCTGGACCCCAGTTGAATGTTGATATCCACGAGCTTCTTCAGCGATTGAACTCCTGCCGCCCTCACCAATGGGTCAGGGGATATGAAGCTCGTGTTCTTGTTGAGGGTATTGGTGGTGACGACCTCAATCCCTACTTCGGTGACCTTCTCCCGCACCCTCTCGGTGGGGAATGCCTCAGGATGGCCTATGAAGATATCGAGAGTCTCAAATCCCAGGTCCTTTGCCTTGGGTATGATCCAGAGGTCGCTTTCTGAAAAGTTTTCAGACCAAATAAAGGAATCGACTCCGATTCTAAACATACCGATCCTCCAATCAAGGATGCTCGTTCGGACTGCGAGTTTCAGTGGCCCATTAATGCCCCCTCACGGCGTGGGTGGGCCTAAAATTGGGTCACCTCTGACCTCAGGCTTAACTTTCATCGTACATCATATAACATATAAAATGAATTATCAAATGCCGTTGTTATCCTCATGATTCCTGGAGCACCATGAAGATCACAGGCGTCGAAGCGATTTACCTCCGTCAAACATTGGTAAAGGAACAGTGCGATAGCGGTCAGGATGCGCTGATCGTCAAAGTCACCATCGATGCGGGGATCACTGGCATCGGGGAGGTTGACTCCTCGCTGGCGGCGGTGAAGGGAGGAGGAAAGCAACCGCCGCTCCTACCTGGATCTCATGGACCGGGGGAAAATCGATGTCGTGCAGATTGATCTGACACGTTGTGGTGGATTTACCGAGGCCGTTAAGATAGCCAGCCTTGCCCACGACCGCGGCCTAGTGGTGGCAAGCCACGGATTTTCAACCTACATCAACGTTGCGGCGGCGCTCCATTTCCTCAATGCCATTCCCAACACCCTGATCGTGGAGTTTGTCGCCGAAGAGGAAACCACGCTGCGGGACAAGATCACCCGGCAGAGAATCCGTGCCGAAGATGGTTTCCTCAATATTCCAGATGCCCCCGGCTTGGGTACTGAACTCGATGAGGAAGAAGTAAGAAAACTGAGGATTGGCTAGTCACGCAACTTCGCATGATTCGCAGCGTCCGCCGAAACATCATTCGTAAATATGTTTATCTGATAATTTCTGAGGAGGAAACATGACGAACGGCCTTACTTCCTATCGCTTTTCATTTGGGTCCTGGAACCTCAGTGAAGGGGCTGATCCCTTTGGTCCCCCCGTGCGAGACCCTTTCACCTTTGTGGAAAAGACGAAGATCGCCCAGCAACTGGGATTCGCCGCTTTACAATTCCACGATGATGATGCCGTGCCCGACCTTGATTTGCTCAGTCCGGCGGAGATAACCCGCCAAGCTCGTGCGACCCGGCAAATCCTTGCGGACCACGGACTGGCGGCGGAGTTCGTGGCGCCGCGCCTCTGGTTTAATCCCCACACGATTGATGGGGCTTACACCTCGAACAACCCAGCAGACCGCGCCTACGCATTGGAAAGGTCCATCAAAGCCATCGATATCGCCCACGAGTTGGGTTCGAACCTCCTGGTCCTGTGGTTAGCGCGCGAAGGAACATAGGTGCGCGAAGCCAAGTCGGTTCCCCATGCGCACACAGAAGAAGGAAGTCTCCGCGAGACACCTCTCCAACAGCAAGCAGACCTTCCTCTGGCTGGTCGAAAAAGTGCGCAGCCCGAATCGCACCTTGCAGTCCGAGTTGGTGAAACAGCGGGATTACGAGGAGTTGACTCGCTACATCACCGCCCATTTGCTGGGGGTGGCCTACTAACCATCGACGCGGTGTTGTTCGACGGGGAGCCAACTCAGCGTCCAGTTCGCAATGTTAGTGGATTCCCGGGAAGGGCACCATGGGCAAATAATGCACATCTGCAAGGCAGCCGGTTCAACTTGGGATCCGCTGTTCCGAACCACGGCGCCGGGAACAATTTCCAATGCGCACCGCAAATCTGCGTACCTTCCAAGTTGATTAGCCCGGGCAAGGTTCGTCAGGGAAATTCAGGACCAGAAATTAAGCTTGACAGCCATACATCATATAAGATATATGAATTGCGAAGTCGAGTCTGAAAGCTCGTTTGAAAGAAGAGTTTTCCCTGAAAGCTGGGACTGGGTAGCCGCTCTGGTTCGAACGAAGGCTCTGAGGTCTTGGGCAATGCGTCTTCGCGCAAATTCATTGCTTTTCCTCCGCCGCACCGGACAATACGGAGTTCACTTTCAAGCGCCGGCGCTTGCGCTCTATCGGGCACTCGAGCCCAAAGCGGCAGGACTTCTCACTTTATCAATGTCAAACACGATTTTGGCACAAGGTGTTCACGTGGCATGGGCTCCTTCTTGGGATGAACCCCACGCCGGGAACAGCGTTCGTTTAGCGGTCTGCCCGCATAGGGCAGCGGATTGACATTTTCATGCCAGCAACCTTTCTGCGATGCGCCTTTGCATCACGAAACTGCCAGTCAAGGAGGACAGGATGTTAATTGTCAGCTTGGCGTGCTTCAGTGGGCCTCTTGGTCACATGGTGCGGAATCCAGCATCTGCGTGCGGCCCTTCATCGAGTCCATCAGGAACAGTCGAGGGGCAATCTCCGAACAAGACCTTCGTTTCTCGTCACCTTCAAGGCAACGCGCGTAACAGGTGGACGGAGGTTTCCATCGTGCGTCTCCTCCTCTCCGCGGTGCTTATGATTTTCTTCGCCAGCGCCGTCGCATGGGGTGGCGTCACGGGGAGCATTTCCGGCACTGTGAAGGATCCTTCCGGCGCCGTTGTGCCGGGAGCGACGGTTACTGCGCTCCAAACCGAGACGGGGATCCAACAGACCACCCACACGGATGCCCAAGGGTTCTATACCTTTCCGTTGCTGCCCGTCGGTCATTACGAAATCAACGTGCAACAAACGGGGTTCAAGGAGTTCCACCAAAGCGGCTTGGTGATCGATGTCAACAGTGCCTTGCGCACCGACGTTACTCTTGAGGTCGGCGCCGTCACGCAGAGTGTTAATGTCCATGCGGCTGCGGTGCAAGTGGAAACTACGAATACCCAGATGGGGGAATTGATTGGCAGCACCAAGATTGAAACCATCCCGCTCAATGGTCGCAGTTACACGGACCTGCTTGCCCTCCAGCCCGGGGTGGTTCCCATATCCTCGGGGGAGACCAGCGCGATTCCGGTCTCCGGCGGGCTTAACGGTGGCGCGCTGTCGGTAAGCGGCCAGAGGGAAAGCGCCAACGGTTTCATGGTGAATGGCGCCAACGTTGAGGAGGGAGTGAACAATGGCACGGCGATCATTCCCAACCTTGATTCCATCGCGGAGTTTCGCATCATCACCAACAATTTTGACGCCGAATACGGCAACTATAGTGGCGGCCAGGTCAACGCCGTCACCAAGTCGGGCACCAATCAGGTTCATGGCGACCTTTTTGAGTTTGTCCGCAACACCGATTTAGATGCCCGCAACTACTTCTCGCCGGACCGGGGTACCTTCCAACAGAATCAATTTGGAGGAACGGTAGGCGGACCAATTAAACACGACAAGGTGTTCTACTTCGCCGATTATCAAGGCAGCCGCCAGATTCTCGGCGTGGCCACCGGCTTGATCCCCGTCCCTTCTCAGCAAGACCACCAGGGGAATCTTTCGGATGTTGCCAGCCAGCTCAAAGGCACCGTGGGCGGCAGTTATTGGGCTAACACGCTTTCGCAGGAACTCGGTTATACGGTAACGCCCGGCGAGCCCTACTACACGGCAGCGTGCACCCCCTCCACGCAATGTGTGTTTCCCAACGCCGTCATTCCACAGGCGGCCTTTTCCGCCCCCGCGCAGGCCCTTCACCATTTCGTCCCACCTCCTAACTTTCCGGGCGGGTATTATTCCACCTCGGCTTTTAAACAGACCCTTCCCGACAACAAAGGCAGCGGGCGTATTGACGCAACCACCCGACTGGGAATGATCTCCGGCTACTATTTTATCGACGACTATGATTTGAATAGCCCCTACCCGGTGAGTGGTGCAACATTGCCTGGGTTCAGCGCCGCCACCGAGGGTGGGGCACAATTGTTCACCATGAGTGTGACCAAGGCATTCGGCGGGAACAGTGTGAACGAATTCCGGTTAAACTACGTGCGCGATGCCAACAACTTTACCAAGCCCATTGGTGGGGTCGGCCAGAAACTCAGCAGCTATGGCTTTGTTGAGGGGCCGAATACTTTGGGTGTGGTGGCCATGGATCCGGCCGATGAGGGTGTTCCTCCCACCCTTTTCACGAACTATCAGATCGGGGTCGCCGCGTTTCCCAAGGTCCAAAAGAACAACACCTATCAATTGCTCGACAATTTTTCCAAGGTCAAGGGGACGCATACGCTGAAGTTCGGGGTAGACCTCCACTATGACCAGATTAATATTGCCGCCCATGCTTTCAGCAACGGCGACACACAATTCTTTGGGGGTGAAACCGGAGTCGATTTTGCGGACTTCTTAATCGGTGCGCCATCCGTGTACGCGCAAGGCGTCCAGTTCCCCATCTACAATCGTGGCAAATACGCAGGGTTATTTGCCGAGGATAGCTGGCGGGCCAGGTCGGACTTAACCCTCAACTTTGGCGTACGCTGGGACTATACGACTCCGTGGTATGAGAAATACAACCATCAAAATGTCATGGACCCGGGTGTGCAATCGGCCACCTTCCCCGGCTCCCCCGTGGGATGGATTTTCCCGGGCGACGCGGGGATTCCGCGGACCGTTGCGCCCACTCCCCTCGATGATTTTGCTCCCCGCATCGGATTGGCGTACTCCCCAAAGACGAACGGAGGATTTTTGGAGAAGATCTTCGGCGGAAGTGGCAAGTCGAGCCTTCGCGCCGGCTTTGGCATGTTTTATACGGCCACCGAGGACCAACCGAACTTTAACCAACTGGGCGACGCTCCCTTTGGTTCCTTCTATGTGAACCCGGTTCCACCGCTCTATGCCACGCCTTTTGTCGATCGGGCCACCGGAAACAGCGAGGGGCAACGATTTCCACCTCCTCTGCCCAAGTGGAACGCTTCTCCCAGCAATCCGGACAACACCATCAATTGGGCGCAGTTCTTGCCCATCGGCAGTTCACCTGCCTATTTCCAGGGGAACCGCACACCTTACTCGGAAGAATATGAGTTTTCGTTTCAGCGGCAATTCGGCTCGTCCACCTTACTCACAGCAAGTTACATCGGCACGCAGGGTCACCGGCTGCTTTCCGCGCTCGAATCCAATCCGGGCATTGCCGCGCTGTGCCTCAGCGTGAGCCAGATAAGCCAAGTGGCCCCCGGCGGCCCTACGTGTGGGCCCTTCGGAGAAAACGGAGTGTACACAACCGCATCTGGCCAGGTCATCAATGGGACGCGTGCTCCGCTCGGTCCGGCTTTTGCCAGCAACAACTGGTACATCAATATGGGTAATTCCAACTACAACGCCCTCCAGATGAGCCTTCGACATGCCGTGGGCCGCCTGGAGTTTCTCGCCGGCTACTCTTACAGCAAGTCCCTTGACAACGCCTCCGGCTACGGCGACCAGATCAATCCGTTCAATTACAAGGCAAGCAAGTCCCTCTCCGCTTTTGATATGACTCAGAACTTTGTCCTGAGTTATCGCTACGAACTGCCATTTGACAAGATTGGCGGGCCGAATCGTTTGTCGAAAGGCTGGGTGATCACGGGGGTCACGCGATTCACTACAGGTCTTCCTGTAACCATGGTGGAAGTCGACGACAACTCTCTTTCCGGCACCGCCTTTGCCGGCAACAACCCTGTGGATACGCCCGACTACACACCCGGCAACTTGCAATTTAACAACCCGCGGTCCGGGCAGCCCTACTTCAACGCCGCGCTCTTTGCGCCGGAGCAGCTCGGCCAATTAGGATCCGCCAGTCGGCGCTTTTTCCATGGCCCAGGTCTCAATAATTTTGACTTGGCTTTGTTGAAAGATTTGCGCTTGACGGAATCGATGTCGTTCCAATTCCGGGCCGAGTTCTTTAACGTTTTCAATCATGCGCAGTTCCTGAACCCCATCGGCAACATTGACAGTACGAGCTTTGGTGATGTAACAGGAGCAGCCAATCCCCGGATTGGGCAGTTTGCGGTCAAGTTCCTGTTCTAAGAAAGGGGTCTGAGACAATTCTGAGTTGCCGCCATCGCGCTTGGTAATCAAGCTATGAGGGATGAGTGTCGTTTCGATGAACGCACTTTCAGAAATGACCGACTCGCACAATTTTTCAGAATGGGGGCATTGACATCTCTCATGAGGCACAAGGTCTGCACGGTTGATTCAGGCCAATGGAACAATGGACTACAAATCGTTCGTCTTGAGAACGATCTGCTGTCGGTTGAGGTTTTCCCGCAGCTTGGCGCAAAGATCTGGAGCTTTGTTCACAAGCCTTCGGGAACCAACCTGCTTTGGCACAATCCGCGCCTGGCGCCCGCGCCGGTCCATTACGGGGCAAAGTTCGACGACAACTGGCCGGGCGGCTGGGATGAACTGATTCCCACCGACGTTCCGTACACGTTTCCCAATGGTGATGTCCTTCCCGACCACGGCGAAGTGTGGTCCCAATCCAGCGACTGGCAGGTGGTAAGCGAGACCGCCGACTCTGTTACCGTCAGCTTTGTAACCCAGGGTCGCGTGCTGCCCACGCGTTTTGAAAAAGCGCTCACCCTGCGGGCGGGAGAACCACTGCTGCGGGTGCGCTACGCATATATCAATCAGGGGCCCAGGCCGATTCACTTCCTTTGGAACATTCATCCGCCACTCGCAGTCTCTCCCGCTACGCGCTTAGACGTCCCTGCTCAGCGCGGCATACTAGAGGCATGGATGAACGAGCAGTTTGAACCGGGGCTGGAATACGAGTGGCCTTACGCGCCGGATCGTAATGGCCGAAAAGTAGACCTTAGCGTTGTGCCCCCGGTGTCGGAAACGGTCGCTGACCATCACTATTTTCCCAATATCAAAGAGGGTTGGTATGCCGTTACCGACACCGGGAAGCGGGTGGGATTTGGAGTTTGCTTCCCCACCCAGGTTTTTCCACACCTCTGGATGTTCCGGACGATCGGGGGATGGCGCGGGCTGAATACACTGATCCTCGAAATCTCGAATGGGTATTCCACGGATTTGAGGAAAGGGATCCAGCAAGGGCAATGTGGGATGGTTGCGCCGGGTGGAGCGATCCGGGCCGAGGTCCTGGCCATTGCCTATGCGGGGATTACGCGAGTCGCGCGGATCGATCCGTCGGGCAAGGTCCATCCGCAGTCCGGGCAGTAGCCATTTCGGCCGGGGTGAGGCTCCAAGGTTGACCATGAGTGAAAAAAATCAAATCCCGCGCCTGCCGCCGCAACCGCATGATCTGCCGGTTGGCAGGGTCAGCCGACGTGACCTTCTGAAAGCGATATCCGCTGGGGGGTTGGCTGCCGCACTTGCTCCGGGGTCGTTGGGGACGGGCGCGAGAACTACAATTTCCGTGGAGTCCGACAAGTTCTTCATCAACGGAATCCCCACTTACCGCGGGCGCACGTATCAAGGAATGAAGATGGAAGGCCTTCTGATGAACTCGCGGATGGTGAACGGCATCTTCGACGACCTCAATCCGGCCACCCGCCCGTTCTGGAATTATCCTGACACCGGAAAATGGGATCCGGAACGAAATACCCGCGAATTCGTCGCCGCCATGCCAGAGTGGCGCCGGCACGGTTTGCTCAGCTTCACGATTGACCTCCAAGGCGGAAATCCCCGCGGTTACACGCACGTACAACCCTGGGACAACAGCGCTTTCGACAGCCAGGGGGCGCTGCGCAAGGACTGCCTGCGCCGCCTTAAGCAGATCCTGGATGCGGCAAACCATCTGGGGATGGCGCCCATCCTGGGGTATTTCTACTTTGGGCAGGACCACCAGCTTCAGGATGAATCGGCCGTAAAGCGCGGGACAGAGGCGGCAACTTCCTGGGTCCTGCGCAATGGGTACCGGAACGTGATGATCGAAATCAGCAATGAGTGCGACGGGCGGTATCGCCACGACATCCTGCGGCCTGCCCGTGTTCACGAATTGATTCAATTGGTTCGGTCCATGACGTGGCGCGGTGAACGACTGCTGGCAGGCGCCAGTTTCTCAGGCAACAAGATTCCGACTGACAAGGTCGTGGCTGCCTCCGACTTCGTCCTGATCCATGGGAATGGTGTGGCGGATCCGGCCCGCATTACGGACATGGTTGACCAGGTGCGCCGCCTTCCCAGCTATCGTGCCAAACCCATCCTGTTCAACGAAGATGACCATTATGATTTCGACAAACCCGACAACAACATGGTGGCCGCGGTGCGTGGATACGCATCATGGGGGTTGCTCGACATCGGGGAGAATAACTACCGGGATGGTTATCAGTCCCCGCCGGTTAACTGGTCCATAAATACCGGGCGCAAGCAGGCCTTTTTTGGACTGCTGCGCGAGATGACGGGTTCTTGAACGGAACCCGCACCTGAGAGGGGCTGAAAAGAAGTACCATTGCTGTGGGAGATGATCATGAAAAGTAATCAGATTCGATGCGCCATCCTAAAGGTTGTTGCATTCTTGATGACCGGTGCGGCAGCGTCATTTGCCCAGTACTATCCGCCACCCGACAGTGCGGGGGGGTGGCGCACCCTCACGGCGCCCGGCGAAATTCGCGACAAAGCCGGCATGGATGTTAAGAAACTCGATGAGGCCTTTCAGTACATCCAAGGCTCCAGCCAAAACGGCGGCATGCTGGTGGTGCGGCATGGGTGGCTGATATATGAACGATACTTCGGCCGTGCCAACCGCGAGGCAACGCCCAATACCATGTCCTGCGGCAAGTCCTTCACCAGTATTGCCGTCGGCATCCTCATGCATGAACGGCCCGATCTGTTCCCTCAAGGGCTCGATCAAAAAGTTTACTCGCCGCGTTACCTGCCTTCCGAAGCATTTCCGGTGAACGACCCCAGGAAAAGCCAGATCAAGCTTGGCCAACTGCTGGCCATGAGTGCGGGGCTGGCCGGAAACAGCCCGGGGTCCATAAATAAGAAACCGGTCTCCATTGTTCCCGAGGGATTGGATGGCTGGCGGGCGATGGTCGAGCCCTGGGCGTTCACCGAGCGCCTGTGGTGCGACCCCGGCGGGGGGTATTCCTATGCCACCGTATCGCCCCAAATCCTTGCCGCCATGGTTCGTCATTTGACCGGCATGGAGCTGAAGGAATACGTGGGATTGCACATTGGCAAGCCGCTGGATTGGGGACGTTGGGGTTATGATTTTCACGATCATCCGGAAATCAATCACACCCCCGGGGGCGGGGGCATCTGCGTGCGGGCAACGGATATGCTCCGTTTCGAATACCTTCTGCTGCATCACGGGAAGTGGGGGAGCCGGCAGATCGTGCCTGCGGACTATGTGCTGAAGGCGACCACCCCCTCCCCGTACAATCCCCACTATGCTTACAGCTTGCAGTTTGAGCTCAACTCCGACAGCGAAGCCTCCGCGGCGCCGCGCGATGCCTATTGGAAGCACGGGTTCGGTGGCTTTGCCATTTGCGTCGTCCCTTCGCTGGACCTGATTGTCTGGAAGATGGGAGGCCCTGACAACCAGTACGACGAGAAAGCCACCGGATTACCCGAGATCCAACCCTATGGGGAACGCGCCGGATGGAAGCGAACCGAAGACGAGGATGCCTCAGCCTTGCGCATGCTGGAGATGGTGGTGGCGGCAGTGGCAAAGTAGGCGGGAACGTGGAACAAGCCGGCTCAAGCGGGGGGCCACGGCGGGTTGGCCAGGCCAGAACGAGGTGACGTATGAAACACGCAGTTATCGCGGGCTTTATGGGAAGGCTTCGAGACCGCTATCCCGAGTATTCCGGGGGCCTGGCCTAGGCCTGGCGCAGACATTAGTTACTAGAAGCCATTTCAAAACCCTATGGAACCTATTGAAATAGTTAACCAAATCCGGGCTATCCGGAATGATGACCTAGGCCTTCGAGTTAAGTCCTTTATTTTCAGTATGGCCTTAATGCCTGCTTCTTCTAAATTGCGGATGATCACATCAACAGCCTTCATTTCAATGGACTACAGAGGGTTTTGAAATGGCTTCTACTGTCAATCGGACTCGATGAGGTGAATTCTTGAGAGCAGGATTAACGCGACGCGAACTTCTTTTCGCCGGCGGCGCCAGCGTAACTGCGCTGGCGCTCCCCGCGCTTTCCTCGCCCAACCCGCCGTCACCCAATGCTCAGATTCAGAGAGTTCACCTCGGTGAACCCGTCCAGTGTCCGAAAAGCTCGGGAGATCTTTGGGCGGTGACCTGGGCGGACGACGGGGAACTTTATGTTGCTTCCGACGACACTTCGGCGTTTGACGGTGTCTGTAACAGCAACTTGGCGATCAGTTGCCTCAAGGGGGAAGCGCCCGCCAGCCTCAGGTGCGTCACAGTCAACTGCATGAAGGAATACGGTGGTGGATCCGAGACCCAGCGAGAGGACGGCGGCATGTGGAAAGCCTGCGGTCTGATCTGCGTGGATGGCGTGCTCTACCTGTCCGTCAGCCGCCAGCTAGCGTGCCCCACTGAGCCTAACGGGACATGGGAGGGCTACTACAGCCCCTTTTGGATCCAGGAAACGTGGGACTCGAGCATCATAAAGTCGAACGACCACGGAAAGACCTGGAGCCCGATGCCTCAACTTGGACGCTCTATGTTTCCGGGCAGGGCGTTCAGCACGCCCTTCTTCGTACAGTATGGAAAGGATGGCCGAGGGACGAAGGATGGCGCCGACCAATACATCTACGCCGTGTCCAACGATGGAGCTTGGAATAACGGCAACTGGATGATCCTAGGCCGAGTGCGCAAGGACCGTATCAGCCAGCTCAATCCGTCCGACTGGGAGTTTATCCATGGCTACGATGAACAGCATCTCCCCATCTGGCATCCTCGCTACGATAGCGCCCTTTACACTTTCCGCGCTCCCGGCCGCACCAGCATGACAGGCATCCATCACATTCCAGGGCTTGACCTCTACATCATGCCGCAGTGGTACTACCCTGATCTTGATGACCCCGCGCGGCGATTCAAGCACACCCGCGTGGAGTTCTACCAAGCGCCTGCCCCGTGGGGTCCATGGAGTTTGTTCCACACTCAGGACTTTGAACCTGAGAGTTGGTATAACCCGTGCATCCCAAACAAGTTTATTGGGGATGATGGAAAGCGCTTCTGGCTGTTCGTGGCGGGAGACTTCTTGGGCGCGGCAAGGCCCGCTAGGACTTACTACGGCCTGTGGATGATCCCAGTCACACTCGATGTTCAATCTGTATAAGCGGCGGTTGCCTGGTTAACCCTGGCGCATAAGCATCTACGGTCCAACTAATTTCATGCTCTTCGAGGGGATTACTGAGTATGGGATTGACAAAGCGACGCTCGAAATTGTTTTGATCCACAGGCTGGGATGGGTATCAATCCCTGCCGGTCAACTGGGGCATCGGCACCGAGCGCAAGAAGGACTTCTTCAAGATGTTGCAAGGAATCACACGTTCCTGAGCCGAGGAATGGCCACAGCCCCAGGCGAGGAATATGGGCAGATGACCCATACGGAATGAGGTGATGTATGAAACACGCAGTTATCGCGGGCTTTATGGGAAGGCTTCGAGACCGCTTTTGCGAGTATCCCGGGGCGCCAACAATCGTGGAAAAGCTGGAGCGCCTGGCGGCCATCCCCGGGGTTTCGGGTACCGAAATCGTTCACCCTTATGAAACGGAAAACGTGCAGGAACTCCAGCAAGCCCTGGGCCGCCTGCATCTGGAAGTTGCCGCCGTCAATGTAAACATCAAGGGGGACCCGGATTTTCACCGCGGCGCGCTTTCCTCGCCTGATCCGAAAGTGCGCAGCAAAGCCGTGGAATTCATCAAGGGAGCAAAGGATCTTGCCGCGACCCTGGGTGTGAAGAGGGTCACCTGCTGTCCGTTGGCGGACGGTTACGATTACTCTTTCCAGACTCACTACGCAATTGCCTGGGACCGGCTGGTGGATACGCTTCGCGAAGCCGCTGCTTACCGGCCGGAGGTGGTGCTCTATCTTGAATACAAGTCCTCCGAAACGCGCGTCCATTGCTTCCTGGATTCGGCCATGAAGACGCTTCTATTGTGCAATGAATTAAGGAATGAAAAAGTTGGCGTGACCCTGGATTTCGGCCATTCCATGTATGGGGGTGAAACTCCCGCTGAATCGTTGGCGCATATTGCCCGCAGCGGCTTCCCCTACTACGTCCACATCAATGATAATAATGGGCGCTGGGACTGGGATCTTATCACCGGGACTTACCATCTGTGGCAGTACGTCGAATTCCTGTATTATCTGAAGGAATTGGGGTATGACGACTGGGTTACTTCCGATACATCACCGGTCCGCCAGAATGCATCAGAAACCTTCGCTCTTAATGTTCGCATTACCAACCGGATTTGGAACTGGTTGGGGACGATCGATCGGGAGATGATCGGTTCCCATTTGGAGCGCGATGAATTCATGCCCATCATGCAATACCTGGAGGGATTCTTGTTCAGTGAACCGCCGGCTGCGCGGGTTGCCCCCCGCTAAGCGCTGAAGAGAACCTCCTGCCCGGAGGTTAAATCGAGACTCAAAGGGTTTTGTCATGAAATTAGGAACTACCAGTTATGCCTTTCGTTATCTCCTGGCGGACCCCCGGGGGGCCCCGTCATTGCGGCGAATCGTTGAATTGACAAAATCTTACGGCCTGGACAGGCTGCAGGTTTGCGAAAATGCACAGCCCACCAAGCTGCCCCACTCGGCTTGGAGGGATCTCATCCAGTGTGCTGCCCAGGAGGGGGTGGAGCTTCAACTTGGATGCAAGACCTTGAACATTGAAACGCTGAAAGCCCACCTTGAACGCGTCGCCGGCACATTGAACAAGACTCTGAGAATTGTCCTGGAGGAAGATGGTGAACCCCCTCCAACGCGTTCGCGGCTGGAAACGTTTCTGGAACGAGCTGCCCCCCTGCTGGAAAAAGCGGCGTCGAAACTGGCGATTGAGAACTACTTCGCCATCCCTTCTCACGTCTTGGCGGAAATCGTTGGGCCTTACCCATCGTCATCGGTGGGGTTCTGTGTGGACACGGCAAACTCTTTGCGGAAATTCGAGCCTTCGGAGTATGTATTAAAGTTATTAGGGTCGCGGGCTTTTTGTTACCATATTAAGGATTACAAAGTCGCAGGGGACAACGTCGGGTTCTCAGTAGGGGGAGCGCCGCTGGGGAAGGGTGATCTGGCGCTGGATAAGTTCCTCGACGCCGTATTCGCCCGCAATCCTTCGCCCGAGTTCTTCTTGGAAAACTGGGTGCCCGCTACTGGACGGCGGGAAACCGATGTGGAGGCTGATGCCCTCTGGCTTCAGGAATCTCTCTTGAACCTTCGGGAACGATTGAGCCACAGGGGGGTATGATTCCCTGAGGAGCAAGATGAAGCTGGGAGCACGAATGGTCAGCGTGGCCTTGGTATGGAAGTTGCCGCATGAATTAAGCCCTGCGAATAAAGCCTCGCGCGCAAGAGCCGTCAGAGAATTCGTGGGAGAGGAAATGAAAATGGAAGCACCGGCGAAGACTACCTTGCTTGATACGTCTCTTACGCGGAAGGCTCTGAGCAAGCAGATTGTGGACTCTCTTCAGGATGCGGTCATCAACGGAGTCTACAAGCCGGGGGACTGGCTGGTGGAGCGCAAGATTGCCGAATTGTTCAAAGTAAGCTCCGTCCCCGTCCGCGAGGCTTTGCAGGAATTATGCTCGCGTGGCTTGCTCACCAAGTACCACCACCGTGGATGCATGGTCACCAAGCTCACCGATGACGAGATTCGCCAGCTCGTGGAATTGCGGGCCGCTTTGGAACCCAAAGTGATCGAGTGGGCAGGCGCCAAGCTGAATGAGCAAGTGACGGCAGAATTAGTACAGCAGTTGGAGCTCCTTTTCAAGGCGGCTGACGCCAACAGCCTGCCGGAATTCTTTAGTCACGATTTGGAACTCCATAGGATTCTTTGGAGGCTTTCCGGAAACAAGTACGCAGCGGCAACCCTTGAGACCACCATTGTTCCCCTCTTCGCCACGGGCCAGATGGTGCAGAATTATCGCAAGATGCCGGACCTGAAGCACGAGGCGAACCGGCACCTGCTCCTGATCGATTACCTGAGGGCCGGGCAGACATCCAAGGCTTCAGAAATTCTGCAGGATACAGCGGCGGAATTTAGACGGCACCTGTTCCATGATCGGGCCACAACTTGATGGGGCCTCGTTAATCACACCGCCTGGGCCGCTGGATCTTTCCCGTGTGCCAAACCCATGAAGCGCTACCTTGTCCTCGTCGCGCTCTTCTTCCTCGCGTTGATAGCTTACGTCGACCGGGCGTGCATCTCCTCAACCAAGGAGCCGCTGGCCCACGCGCTAGCACTTTCCGACAGTGCCATGGGGCTGGTTTTCGGGGCCTTCGCCCTGGGCTATGCCCTCGCCCAAATCCCCGCCGGGTGGTTCGCCGATAAAACCGGCCCCCGCCTCACCCTGGTATTGATTGTTTCGCTTTGGAGCGTTCTGACCACAATGACCGGGGCCTCCTTGGGCTTATTGATGTTGTTAACAGTACGCTTTCTGGTCGGAGTTGCCGAGGCCGGCGTCTTCCCCAGCTCCGCTCGCGCCATTTACAACTGGTTACCCAAGAAAGAGCGTGGATTGGCAAACGGCGTTGTCTTTTCAGGCTCCAGGATTGGTGCTGCACTGGCTTTTCCCTTGCTTGCCTATTTGCTGAAAAGTTTGTCGTGGAGAGTGATCTTCGGCTTGTTGGGCGCCTTGGGGTTGTCGTGGGTGGGTCTTTGGACCCTCTTCTCTCGAAACCTGCCCGGGCAAGCTCACACGGAACTTGGCGGCATAGCGGCTTCAGGAGCACCGAAGGTATTTGGGCAGATTCTTCGATCCCGGCGAATGGCACTCACCATGACCCAGTATTTTGCCAGTAATTTCACATTTTTTATCGCTCTCTCCTGGATGTATCCGTATCTGAAGAGTCACTATTCGCTCTCAAGCTCTCAGGCTGCCACATTTACGATGTTTCCCCTCCTTTTTGGAGCTTCGGCCCAATGGCTATCGGGTTTCCTGGTGGACTTTCTCTACCGTCACAATTTTGGCGCGCAATCGCGCCGCTTGCCCGCCATAGCCGGTTTTCTACTTTCGGCCTGTGCCGTGCTTGCCGTGACGCAAGCCGGCAGCGCACTGGAGGCGGAATTCTGGTTTTGTCTAAGTACGTTTGGGTGTGAGATGACCATTAGCCCAAGCTGGGCATATTGCATCGATATGGGCAAAGCTGCTTCAGGTGTTGTTTCAGCGTCAATGAACATGGCTGGGAACCTGGGCGCATTCGTAAGCGCCAACGCCTTCCCATTACTGCAACACCTGGCCGGCAATTCTAGCGCGTTTTTCAAAACTGCGGCATTTCTCGACGCGGTCGCGATCTTTTGTTGGTTCTGGATGCAACCAGAAAAGCGGTCTCGCAACGGTGAAGAGCCAGATTCTGTTTTCGCTTCCTAGAATCTTGGCATGCCGTCATGAGCTACGTTGGGGAATTAAGCAGAGAGATGAATTCGAAACCACGGATTGATACAGGTACCGTGAACAATCGTATGAAATCGTTCAGTTCGTAGCACACAAGGAGGGAAACACCTGAAGGTGGGAATCTGTTTGGAAATGGCATTAACTCATTTGCCATTCGAAACACGGATGAAGAAGGCCGCGCAATTAGGCTTCAAGTATGCGGAAATGTGGTGGGTGGACTCATCCTTCAGGGGCAGCCCTGCGGAGTTAACCAAGCTGGCGGAGGACGCAGGAGTGCAAATTACCGACACGGTGATTAACGCCCCGGATGGGTCGATGGGCGGCAATCTCACGGACCCCCGCCAGGACATGCAAGAGTTGTGGCAGCGGGCGCAAAGGACTATCACTTATACCAAGGAGGCGCAAATCCCAGCCACCATTGTCCTGACCGGCAACCGGGTGAAAGGTCTTGATGACCAGACAATGGAGGCGTCGGTGATTGAAAGATTGAAACCTATTGTCGAGATGGCCGAGAAAGCTGGCGTTACGGTACTCCTGGAACCCCTCAACGACAAGTACGACCACCCTGATCTGTACGACCACCCTGATCACTGGCTGACCAGCAGCGACAAGGGAGCGGAAATTTGTCGCCGCATTGGCTCACCCCGGCTGCGACTGCTTTTCGACACTTACCACATGCGAGTCATGGAAGGGGATATGGTCAAACACATCGAGAGGAATATCGATGTGATCGCCCACTTCCACGCTGCGGGTGTCCCCGGCCGACACGAGGTTTTCAGCGGTGAAACCAACTATCCCTTCGTCTTGAAACAAATCGGGCGCCTTGGCTATGAAGGAGTCATAGGTCTTGAGTACTCGCCCTCCATGGACCAGGAGGATTCGGCTCGTCAATCGTTGGAGTTTCTATCGAACGTATAGGTTGATCGCGCTCCGGGCGGTCGTCGATATGTTGTCAAACGCTAGAGTTACGAGCGTTAGGATTTGTTGGGTCAGCCAGATAGCGACCAGTTGTAGGAGTCCCGAAGAGCAGTGTTTTGCTCGCGTCCCGCTCATGTGGCCTTTATTGGTAAATAGATCAGGGGTCGTTCAGCAACGAAGTAACCCGCACCCGTGCGGGTTTGTTCATGACAGTGCACCTGGAAGGTACTTCTGAATCTTCCGCTCGGGATGCGGGGGCTGCTCTGTCTGCCGCTTCTCGCATCCTTTCCAGCCAACATGCCGACTCCCGGATTATGCCGACTACTCGGTCGGGACAACGGGTGGGAGGGGTTCGTGTTGTGTCTGGATTCGGCATAATCAGAGGTTTTCTGTAAGCGTCTGGAGTTGGCCGTCTTGACAGGTGATAGGTGCATGTAAGTGTCCACTTGTAGATCTGGGTGGACACTTGGGGCTGCGGGGTGGTTATTGGGGGTCGGAGTTGGGTCAGGATTCTGCAAGACGACGTTCCAGGGGAGCAACTCCTCGATACGGTTAATCCTGAATTCCGAAGTTGGACCTCGATTCTGCCCTCCTGAGTGAAACCTCAAGACAACGGTTTAGGTGCTGGCGCGCGGTTGAAATTCGAACTTCGGCGAAGGTGGAATTTCATCGTGCAAGAGTTTATCGAACAGCGAGTTGCGCTCATCGAGTCCTCCCCATGCAGCCGACCGGTGGAGGACGGTTCGGCGGCCCGCACGCCCCAGAATGGCCCCACAGAGGAACACTTGCGCGCGCAGCGTGGCGGGCTGTCGATAGCCGCTCATGGCGCTGGCACGCTGGAATTCTCCGAGCAGGTTGAAGAGCATCAGAATGCCCAGGAAGGCAGCCTCGGTGGCGAAGAACTCGCGCAGGCAGAAATCATCCGCAGCCAGGTCCGACTTCAACTCTTCAATGCGTTGCTCGATGCACGCGCGCTGGTTGTAGTCGCGCCCGATCTCCTCCGGCGCCTCCGATCGGTTGGTCACGAACACCCGAAAGGTGTAACCGGGAACTTCCAACAGCTTCCGCCCCAGCGAGCGCCTCGTCTCGCGCACCTGCTCCCGCACCACCACAAAGCGTCGTTCCCGATCCCACCCCAAGAGCTTCAGCCGGAACTCGCCCACCGCGTAGGTCTCGTCCAGCGCCCGCCAGGTTTGCACCCGCGCCGCCTCCCGCTTCAGCCACTTCGTCAGGCGGCCCACCACGATGTAGTGCAACTCCCAACCCTCCAGGTATTGCAACAACTCTTGCGCGCAGAACCCGGAGTCGGCACGCACCACCCGAATCCACTGCCGACTTTCCAGTTTCGCCAGCGCTTCCTTCAGAAACTCCACCACCCCGCTGTCGGACCGCGTGTTCCCGCTCCGTTTGTGTCTAACCAACTTCAATCTAACGGATTAGAACGGAACAGTGCCCCCTAATTTCGGAATTCGAGATAAAAACAAACAGACGCGGATAACCCACCGATCCCCAAAGATGTCCGCCAAGGCCCGCCTCGTGGGACATTTTGTCTATATGAATGGCTTCAGGCTTTATGTCTTGGTTTGAACTCCGGTTGCGCGGTTCGCGGTGGTTTGGAGCAAGGTCTCATAGTGCCAGTGGTGACTTAGCCCGGATTTCTCGCCACGCCGAGACAATGTTGGCGGCAGCCGGAAGGGCGGGCTTCAGGGGTTGCGGAAATACTCATTGGCACGGTCATTCTGAGGAGCAGCAGCGACGAAGAACCTCTGTATGTGCTTGAAAATTCAAATGCAGGGATCGGCGCTACGTAAGGGTTCGCGCCGCGCTTGTCCATTTTCGGTATAATCACCCCATCGATTTTCTCAGTCCACGCGAGCCGCGCGAGGTGGCCATGAGATTCCGCAGAACGCTGACATTCCTCATTCTGGCGATGGCGTTGCTCTTTGCCCTGCCTGCCGGAGCGCAGCCGGAGGTAGCGCCGGGCTTTAGCCCGGCACATGCGGATGTAGCGCCGACCTTTAGGTCGGCACGTGCTGACGTAGCGGCGAGTTTACCTCGCCATGGCGGCGTAAAGCCGCCGCTACGGTATGCCGCCTTCCAGGACGGCGCTACAATGCCGGGGGGAACCAATCCCGGCATCGCCGGGAGCCCGGCAAAGCCCTTCACCCAGGAGCAGGTCGTAAGCATGGTGCGCGCCGGGCTTGAGCCCGGCACGGAACGTAGCGCCGACCTTCAGGTCGGCACATGCTGACCTGAAGGTCAGCGCTACAACACCCTCGCCCGAGCCCGCCAGCGCCAAGAAGCCGCTGAACCAAGTGCAGGTTTTCGCCCTGCTGGCGGGCGGCGTGCCGAGCCATCGAGTCACCATGCTGGTCGAGGAACGCGGAATCGATTTTGAGCCCACGGATGACTACCTTCAGGAAGTCCGTTTGGCCGGCGGCTTCCTAGAAATCCATCCGAGAACCTG
>PLWR01000334.1 GCA_003165615.1 Acidobacteriota bacterium
ACTGCGCGGTCCACATCTGGTGCTGCCCCACGTCCACGGAAATGATGGCGTCTTCCGCGGCGCGTTGGCCCACGGCCTCAATCACCATCTGGGGCTTTACCGTGTTCGCGTACCGGTCGTAAGTCAGCGGATGCTCGCCGCGCCAGGACTCGATGCGCTGCAGCCACCGGTGGCGTTCGGGCGTGGGAGCGGCCTTTCGCGTCTTCAAAACGTCAATCAAAGCCGTCAGCGCTTCCCGCGCGTCGCCCACCAGAGACAAATCCACATGCACGTTCTTGTTGACCTCGGAAGGATCAACGTCAAATTGAATCTTTTTGGCGCCGGTGGCGAAACCGTTTAAGCGGCCCGTCACCCGGTCATCAAACCGCGCGCCGATGGCCACCAGAAGGTCGCAATTGCAGATCGACATGTTGGTGGCATAGGAGCCGTGCATGCCCAGCATTCCGAGCGAAAGCGGATGGTGGGAAGGGAAAGCGCCCAAGCCCATCAAGGTTGTGGTNNGGCGGCTTTCCAGGATCATGTCGGCGGCACGCTCAATGTCGGCGTCCACAAACTCACGCTTGCGCTCCGGCGCCGTGACGCCCAAGGTGGCGGGGTAGTGGGGCTCCGCCATTTCCATCAGCACGTTCTTGGGGAGATCCACCAGTACCGGCCCCGGACGTCCGGAGACCGCGGCTCGGAAAGCCCGATCGATGATGCGGGGGATGTCCGCCGCCTTGCGCACCGCAAATGACTGCTTGGTAGAGGGGAGACTGATTCCGATGGTGTCCGCTTCCTGAAAGCCGTCCTTGCCAATCAGCGGCGCCGGGACCTGCCCCGTCAGGGCGACGATGGGAATGGAATCCATCATGGCCGAGGTCAAACCGGTGATCAGGTTGGTGGCGCCCGGCCCGGAGGTTCCCAAACAAACCCCCGGCTTGCCGGTGACGCGCGCGTAGCCGTCGGCGGCGAAGGCCGCGGCCTGCTCGTGCCGCACCAGCAGGTGGCGAATGCCCGCACTGTATAGGGCATCGTAAAGGGGAAGGACGGCACCCCCCGGAAGGCCAAAAAACACATCCAGCTTCTGGCGCTTCAAGCTTTCGAGCAGAATTTCAGAACCGGAAACAACCGTGCCCATAATTTCACTCTCAATGACCAACTGGGCACTGGTACCGACCAGTCGGTAGGTAAAAATAGCACGGGGGCAATTTTGGAGTCAACCCCTTTTTTCGGTAGTGGTGTCATTTGCGAGCCAAGGGGGATCCCAAGCGCCATCATTCCCGCGAAGGCGGGAATCCACTCCGCAACCCATTGTAAATGCGTCGCCGACGTGTGGATTCCCGCCTCCGCGGGAATGACCGGTGTTTTGAAAAGTGCCCAATTTGAAATGACACCACTACCCCTTTTTCAGAAGCCAGGATTTCTTACCATGCTCCCTTTGACGTGCTCGGGGAACTGAGATTATGGTAATGAAGTTTCTCTTGGAGGGAGATCGACATGGACGTCGAAGAGGTTCTGGCGCAACTCGACCGAAATCACACGCAAGTGCCTCGGATTGCCCTGGACGAAGCTGCTGCCCACCGTAAGGAGATTATTCCCCGGCTCTTGGCAGTTTTGGAGGAGGTGGCGAAGGATCCGGAGCCCTTTCTGGGCGATGAGGATCGCAATCTCCATATCTATGCCATGTATTTGCTGGCGCAGTTCCGGGAACCTCGCGCCTACCCCTTGCTGGTGAAGATCTTTTCTACCCCGGGAGAGTTCGCATTTGACTTGGCGGGTGATGTGGTGACCCAGGACTTGCCCAGCCTTTTGGCCTCAGTCTCAGATGGCGACCCGAGCGGCATGATGGAACTGGTGGAGAATGAAAAGGCCAATGAATACGTTCGTGGCTCCGCACTGGATGGCTTGGTGACGCTGGTGGCCTGCGGCAGGCGAAGCCGGGACGAGGTAATGGCATACTTCCGCCGCCTGTTCCAAACTCTGGAGCGAAGACCCAGCCAGGTATGGAATGGTCTGGCTAATGTCTGCGCCGACCTTTGCCCCCTGGAAGTCGAGGAGGACCTTGGCCGGGCATACGACGAGGGGCTGGTTGATCCTGGGTCCATTGGTTGGGACGAGGTCGAAGAGGCCCTCGAAATGGGCACCGACATTGCCTTAGGAAAGGCGCAGCGTCGCAACCGGCTGATCACGAATACGGCCGATGCAATCAGTTGGTGGGGGGGGTTCCACAAGAGGAATGCTCGCGGGGAGGAATGGGCAGTGGCTGGCATTGAAGCGGATGATAACCTGGAAAATTTGGAAGATGACGCAGCCAGCCTCTTCCCCCTTCTCGGGCCAGGCCTAGGCTTGCCGGAGCCCTATCGCCGAACTGAACCGAAGGTGGGGCGCAATGAGCCCTGCCCATGCGGGAGCGGGAAAAAGTACAAAAAATGCTGCGGGCGCTGATTACGCTTCGGGCTTCTGGGAGTGTAGCGCGACCTCCGTCTTTGAGGTCTGATGCGGCTCTCCCCGCGAAAAACTTCAGATCGCAACGACGGGGGCTGCCCTCGGATTCTGAAGCGTGAGCCCAGGGAAGAACAGGAGACCTCGAAGGCGGAGGTCTGGTGCGCCGGGATAAACCCGCCGGCTGAGATCGACCCCATCCGGCCATGGACCGGCTTGCTTGATCCGCACTCAATTGCAGGGCTGCGCGAGCATAACACCAGCCTGCCCCTTATTCCTGTAAATTGCAATTACCCGATGATGTGATTACAATCCCGCTTCACACGATTGTTGCACTGCCCCAAGGTTTGAGCGAAAGGAGTTCACTGTTTCGATGAGCCGACTTCCCCTTCGATGCTTCGTCTTTCTGGGCGCGCTGGCTATGGTTCTGGCGGCCGCGCCCGCCCTCATTGCGCAAGTCCCGACGCCACCGGCGACACGCGAGAAGATTATCAACTACCTGCGCGAGCGCTTCACCATTCCCGCCTCCATCAAGATCACCATGACCGATCTGCGCGAAAGCATCTTCGCGGATTTCCTTGAGACCACGGTGGTGCTTGACGACGGTAAGGACAAGCGGTCGCAAGCGATTTTTGTTTCCCGGAACATGCGCTATATCGTTGAGGGAAGCATCTTCAATCTTGGCGGCGACTCCCGCGAAGAGGTTGTGCGGCTGATTTCACTCAAGGACCAACCCTCCCAAGGCCCCGCGAGCGCTCCGGTGACGCTGGTGGAATACTCCGACCTCGAGTGCCCGGTTTGCGCAAAGATGCAGGAAGAACTGGAAACGGAAATCATCCCCAGATATGGCGACAAGCTGCACGTGGTGTTCAAGGAGTTTCCGCTTGTCGCCATCCACGACTGGGCGCTCACCGGCGCCATCGCCGCACAATGCGTTTATCAAATTGATCCCACCAAGTATGTGGACTTTCGCTCCGCCGTTTACAAGAACCAGACGACCGTCACCGGCGATCATGCCCGCGACACGCTGCTGCATATCGCTGCGGAGGCGGGGATTGATAACATGAAGCTCGCTGCCTGTATCGATGCCAAGGATTCCCTCTCGCGCGTCGAAGCCAATATGCACGAAGGGGATGCGCTGGGTATCGGACAAACTCCCACGAATTATATCAATGGGCGAGCCATCACCGGCGCTTCCCCCGCGGCCGATTTCGATAAGGTTATTGACGAAGCTCTGCGCGACCGCAAGTGACAATTTGCCGCGGCTAAGACTTCAGCACCAGGTCGTACGTGTTTCCTGCCAAAAGGATTGCGCCGAAGGGGACTTGGGCGGGCCCTGAATCTAAGCAACGCTTTTGCTATCAATATCATGAGGCGAGGGTCAAAACTGTTTGTCGCCCCAAGTGTGAGCGTTTGATGGATAATAGTAGATTGTAAAGTATATTAAGGGACTTTGAAGGCTTGTTAACTCTTGTTAAATATGCACCGGGCCATGAATTCATGGTAACGAATACGGTGTATACTCCGTCCAACAATGCAAAGGGAGGGAATTAATTATGCGACGGAAAATTGCGATTGGGACGTTAGGTTTTATGGTTTTGCTGGCGGCGGCGATTGTCACTTGGGCTCAGGAAGGCGCCCCACAAGGGCCTGGTCCTAGGCAAGGCCAACATGAGTTTGGTGGAGGCGGACAGCACGAATGGGGTAACGGCCCGCATCAATTTGAAGGAGGCGACCACGGCCAATTCGGCAAACCCGGAGAGGGCCGGATGGGTTGGCAACGCGGCGGCCGGGGCGAATTTGGCGGTGGCGAGCACCTTCTGCGCATGGCGGAGAATCCCCGCGTGCGCCAGATGCTCGGTCTCACGGACGAGCAGGTTGGGCGCTTGCACAAGATCGGCGTAGATGCGGAGAAAGCTTCCGTGCAGACTCGCGCGGACCTGGAGTTGCACCACATCGAACTGCGTGAACTGATGCGGGCGGATAATCCCGATCACGATGCGATCATGCAGAAAATTGATGAGGTAAACGCCCTGCGTGGAAAGATGGAAAAGCAGCACGTGGAAACAATGCTCTCCGCGCGGGGGGTACTGACTCCGGAACAGCTAAAGAAGGTCAAAGCCTTCATGGAGAATGGCGGCCCTGGTGGTGGTCCGGAACGGGGACACATGATGGAGCGGCGGGGCGGTCCGGGAATGCCTCCCGGCCATCCTGAGGGCCATGGCGGCGCCCCCGGTGGGCCTCCCCCACACCCGCAGGCACCTCCAGCTCAGTAAGACATCATAGATTCGCAAAGCCGCTGGTGGCTCGGAGCTTCCGTTCCACCAGCGGCTTTGGTTTTGCAGGCAGGTTATTTGTCAAGCTGGCTTGTGTGTGTCAGGACTTTATAGCTTGCGGAAAAACGCTCCCATACTGTCATCCTGAGCTCAGCGAAGGACCCCTGCATTTGAATCTTCAAGCGAATACAGAGATTCTTCGTCGGTCGCCGCGGCGACCTCCTCAGAATGACAGTGCCAATGAGTTTTTCCGCAGCCTGTTTAGCCGGTCCCTTGTTGCAAGAGATGCGGAACTCATCGAGCTCCGCTAAAGCGTGCTCAACCGCTGTTTCAAGTCTTCCTCTTTGCATGCCGATTCCCCTCGACTTATAATTGCTTGTTTAGGCTTTGGAGCAGGAGATTCACTGTATCGGTCCGCCTGAGTCGCTGAGGCCGGCGGCCCGGCGAGTCCCCGCCCATGATTAGGAGTTACTTGAGCACAGGCGAGAATCAGTCCATCAATTCGGGTGCGCTGGTTGAAAGTCCGGGCGCGGCACAATCCTCGGGCAGCGCTGCGGCGGGGAATGCCACGGCCGGGGCCAAGGCGTTCGGCGTTGCCCGCGCAAGCTCACTGGGTGAGGAGATCGTTGTTCGCGGGGCGCGTGTCCACAACCTGA
>PLWR01000277.1:0-667 GCA_003165615.1 Acidobacteriota bacterium
ACGCCCGCGCCGCCGAACAGGCCCGTCTTGCCGCCTTTCAGATAAGGCTCAAGCAGGTCGATCACCTTGACCCCGGTCTCAAAAGCCTCCAGGTTGGTGTTCTGCTCCTCCAGAGATGGCGCATGGCGATGGATGGGCCAGCGTTCCTGGCACGCTACCGGGCCCAATTTATCCACGGGTTGGCCGATGACATTCATCACGCGTCCCAGCGTGCCCTTCCCGACTGGTACGGTGATGGGCCCGCCCTGGTCCTCCACGATCATGCCGCGAACCATTCCATCGGTGGGCTGCATCGCCACGCACTTGGCGCGGCCTTCGCCCAAGTGCTGTTCGACTTCCGCGATGACATCAATGGGGGCGGGAACCTCGAAGCCTTGGGACGTGATCCGCACGGCGTTATAAATCGCGGGTAGATGGCCGCCTTCAAATGCCACCACCACCACCGGTCCGATGACTTCCACCACTTTGCCAACGTGCTGCTCTGACATCGTGAATCCTTTCGGAAAACAGAAACTGGAAATTGGAAACTCGAAACTGGAAAATGCTTCCGACTGCCAGTTTCCGATTTCCAGTTTCTATCTTTTCTATGTCGCCGCGGCTCCGCTCACCACTTCGATGATCTCGCGCGTGATCGCCGCCTGACGGACGCGGTTCATGTACAGCGTCA
>PLWR01000277.1:728-8972 GCA_003165615.1 Acidobacteriota bacterium
TGATGGACTTGAACTCGTTGTAAATGAAATCCACCGCGTCCACTTTCTCTTCCGTGTAAAGCTCGATGATGCGCTTGGCAATCGGCTGTGCCTCGCTGAAATCCAGACGGCCAAAAATATTGATGTGCTCGCCAATCACCTTCACCGGGCGCCGGAGGAAGTAGTCCCGGCCTTTGCGGCCCACCGTGAGGATGGAAATGTCCCGATCGCGGTGTTCATCCACATAACTCTGCGCGGCGCGAATCAGGTTGGCGTTGAAACCCCCGCACAAACCGCGGTCAGCGGTGACCAGCACCAGAAGTTGCCGCTGGATGGGCCGCACGGCAAGCAGCGGATGCGAACGGTCGGTAGCGCGCGCCACGACGCTCGAGAGCAGCGCCATCATCTGGTTCGCATAAGGCCGCGCATTGAAGATGCGGTCCTGGGCGCGCCGCAGCCGCGCGGCGGCCACCATTTTCATCGCCCGGGTAATTTGCTGCGTGCTCTTTACCGAGCGGATCCGGCGTCGAATGTCGAGTAGGGCTGCCATAATTGCTTAGGTTCCAAGTGTCAGGTGCCAGGCGCCGTGTGCCAGATTCTGGTCCTTCCCTGACACCTGACACCTAACTCAGGTTTTTGCCTTATCTTCTGCCTTGGGCTTATCTTCCGCTTTGGGCTTGTCTTCGGCCTTGGGCTTATCTTCCGGTTTGGCCTTATCTTCGGCCTTGGCCGTGCTTTCCGCTTTGGCCGTGCTTTCCGCCTTGGCCTTATTCTCCGCCACAAACTTCGCTTTGAATTCGTCCAGCATCTTGCGCATTTCCGTGCGCAGGGACTCCGTGATTTCCTTCTTGTCTACGATCTGCTTTCCGATTCCCGGACACGACGTATCCATGAAATCGTACAGCGCCTGTTCGAAGGGCAGGCATTGCTCGATCGGCAAGTCATCCAGGTAGCCGCCCGTGCCCGCAAAGATGATGGCGATCTGCTTTTCCACGGGTAATGGTTTGTACTGATCCTGCTTCAGGATTTCCCCCAGCCGCCGGCCGCGGTTCAGTTGCGCCAGGGTGGCTTTGTCAAGGTCGCTGCCGAACTGGGCGAAGGCCGCGAGCTCGCGGAACTGGGCCATTTCCAGGCGGAGCATTCCGGCAATGCCCTTCATGGCTTTGATCTGGGCGTTGCCACCCACGCGCGACACGGAGATGCCGGCGTTCACGGCTGGCCGGACGCCGCTGTTGAAGAGGTCACTCTCCAGGTAGATCTGGCCATCAGTAATGGAGATGACGTTGGTGGGAATGTACGCCGACACGTCACTGGCCTGCGTTTCGATAATGGGCAGCGCCGTGAGCGACCCGCCGCCCAGTTCCTTGCTGACCTTGGCGGCGCGCTCCAACAGACGGGAGTGGAGATAGAACACGTCACCGGGATAAGCTTCACGCCCGGGAGGACGCCGCAGCAACAACGAAATTTCGCGATACGCCACAGCGTGCTTGGAAAGATCGTCGTAAATGCACAAGGCGTGGCGCCCGCGGTCGCGAAAGTACTCACCCATCGCGCAGCCGGCATAAGGAGCAAGGTACTGCATGGGGGCGGGATCGGAAGAACTCGCCTCGATCACAATGCTGAACTTCATGGCGTCGTACTCTTCCAGAGTCTTGATGACCTGGGCGATGGTGGAGCGCTTCTGGCCGATGGCGACGTAAATGCAAATCACATCGCCGCCACGCTGATTCAGGATGGTGTCCAGCGCCACCGCGGTCTTCCCCGTCTGGCGGTCGCCGATAATCAGNNGCCCGATGGGGATCATCGAGTCGATTGCCTTCAGACCCGTCTGCAGCGGCTCGCGCACGGGTTGGCGATCCACCACGCCCGGGGCGATGCGTTCCATGGGGCTGTATTCATCGGTGATAACGGGTCCCTTGCCGTCGGTGGGGCGGCCGAGCGTATCCACCACGCGGCCCACCAGCGCCTCGCCCACCGGCACGGACATAATGCGTTTGGTGCGCTTGACGATGTCGCCTTCCTGGATCTTTGTGTAGTCGCCCAGCAGCACCGCGCTCACCTGGTCTTCTTCCAGGTTCAGCGCCAGCCCCGCCACGTCGTGGGGCAGCGAGAGCAGTTCCCCGGCCATGACGCGGTCAAGGCCGTGGATGCGGGCAACGCCGTCTCCCACGGAAATGACCGAGCCCACTTCCGCCACCGTCACGGCGCGGTCAAAGTTCTCGATCTGTTCACGAATAATCTTGGTTATTTCGTCGGCTTTAATTTGTGCCATTTATTACCTCGGCGATTGGTGATTGGTGATTGGTGATTGCGCCAACCACCAATAACTCATTGCGCCAGCAACTGTCCCCGCAGCCGGTCCAAGCTGCCGCGAATCGAGCCGTCAAATACGGTGCTCCCGATTTGCGCCACCAGGCCGCCTATCAAGCCACCATCAAGATGGAATTCCAATTCTGATTGTTTCCCGGTGAGCTCATTGAATCGCGCCTGCAAAAGTCTCTGCTCGTCCTGCGACAGGCCGGAGGCGGAAGATATCTTCACCCGCACGATTCCCAGGCGCGCGTAAGCAACATTGCGAAAAGCCTGGATAGTTTCCTCGATCAGTGGCATCCGGTAATGGCTCATCAGCACCCGCAGGAAATTGAGCGTAATGTGCGAACTGCCCATTCTTCCCGCAAGGGCTTCCAGCACCCTTAACTTCTGCGCCATGCCCACGGCAGGGGTATCGCAAACCTCGCGAAATTCCAGGCTCTGGGTATAAGCCGCGCCGAAATCTTCCAATTCGCTCAGTACCTGGCGGTAATTCCCTGTGGGAGCAACCACATCCGCAAGGGCGCGCGCGTAGCGATTGGCAATGACTGTCGGCATAGCTAGTTTTTCCGTTCTTTGGACTGGATGGTAGCCACAAACTGCGTCACCAGGCGCTGGCGGCTGGAGTCATCCAGGCGGGCGCGAATCAATTCCTCTGCCAGGGTGCCGGATTTCTGCGCAGCGTATTTTTTCAGTTCCAGCTTGGCCCCCCGCACCGCGACATTCGTTTGGGCGCGTGCAGATTCCAGAATGCGGGCCGCTTCCTCCGCGCCCGCCTGTTGCAAGCGCTGGCGTTCCGCTTCCATTTCGCTCGTGGCGGAAACCTTGAAGGCGGCAATTTCCGCTTCCAGCCCCCGCAGTTTTTCTTCCACTGCCTGGAGTTGGGCTTGCGAGGCTTCCAGAGCCTTACGGCCCTCGTCCAGACTTTTCTGGATGGAGGCGGAGCGCGAGGTGAAGAATTCCGCCAGTGGCTTGCGCAGAAGATAACCGAGACCGCCCACGAGAATGGCAAAGTTGATGACTTTGTAGAGCAATTCGCGGGGTGGCTCGGAATTTTCCTCTTTCGATGCCGGCTCAGCCCCCTGCGCCCACGCCAACCGGGCGGAGGCAAACCCTGCCAGGCAAATCCCCAGAAGAGCGAACAAGGCGGCTTGGCGCAGCGTACGGATCAAAGTTGAGCCCTCCCACCGCCAGAAAGGGAACCAGGCCCCACCAGACTTTCGGAAATCTCTTCCGCCAGGGGCTGGCAAGCGGTGTCCAATTCTGCTTTCGCCCGAGCCACTTCTGCGGCCAGCTCGGCCTGCGCCTCGCGAATTACCACGTCAGCCTGCTCGCGAGCTTTTCGCAGGGCCGCATCGCGCTGCTCCAGGTTGGTGTGCCGGTCCGTCTCCCGCTGCCGGTAGACTTCCTGCCGGGCGGCTTGAAAGGCCGCTTCATACTCGCGCGTTTTGGTTGCTGCCGCTGTAGTTTGTTCGCGCGCCCGCGCCAGGGCGCCCACCGTCAACTCCTCGCGCTGCTTCATCACCGCCGTCAGAGGACGGAATAGAATCCGGTCAAGAATGACAAAAAGGAGGAAGAGCAAGATGACCGTGGGGATGGCCTCGAGGAACAATTGCCCGAGTTGATGGAACGTGTCACCCATTTGAGAAGCTAAGCCTCACGGGCAAGCGTTTCGTGCGCAGCGAAGATTGGCAAATGTAGCACGCTGGTTTTACAGGTGTCAAGGAAAACGGCGCAAAATCTTGAGCCCATTTTGTCCGATAGTGCCTTGATTCTATTTGGGTTACTTGTCCGTGCGCTCGATTCTAATGGCGCGACATAGGACTTGCGTATTATTGTCCATACTAACACGGACGATGCCATTTCTACCTCAACCTCCCGAGACTTCTATCGGCGGCTTTCACTCAAACTTGATGAATCCCGGGTTGAGGATGCCTTGGGGGTCGAACTTCTGCTTTGCCTCGAGGACGGTCTCCCAATGCTCGCCATAGTGAGCTTTCCATGCCGCGTGGTCAAAATTGATCCAGCCGGATAGATAGCGCTTGCCGCCCATCATGCTGGAAGCCTGGCTCGCCATGCCCAAGCGCGGCAATACCTCGTTCACAAACTGCGGCGGGACGGCAGGCAGAATTCCGAAGCCCATCAGGAATTCACTTTGGGGACGCATGAAGAGCGGTGCGCGCGACGCCGTCCCCCGTGCCGGCCACAGCAGGATGTGCCCGCCCACCAGGGCTTGCGGCGGCAGGTTGGCGAGCACCTGCGAGATGTACATCGACGTGGTCTGCCAGGGCAGAACGTATTCCATCCACGGGTGCGCGTAGTCCCAATAGCCTCCGCGCTTCCAGAGGGCAAAAAGATTGTCAAGCCGGGTGAAGAATTCCGCGATCTCGCCGTCCTCGGTGTGAACGTGTTTGTAAAACTTCAGCCCCGCCAGTTTTTCCGCGGCGTCTTCGGGTAATTCACTCTCCTCCGTCTCCACCGTCGCGTGCAACGGAAAGAACCATTGCGCGAAGGGTTGGCGCTGCCCTGCTACTTTCTTGAAGCCCTGTGGACAGGGTACGCACCACGATTCCAAATTGTCGAAGCGGGCATCGTTCATCACGGTTTTCAGGTCACCGAGCAGGGCAGCCAGATCATCATAGAGAAGGTGGAAGCTGCGAAAGCGCGGCGGGTGACGGCGGACTTTGAGCACCGCTTCGGTGATGACTCCGAATTGACCGGCGCCGCAGCGGGCGGCGTCAAACAAGTCGCGATTCTCGCCCTCGGAGCAGCGCACGATTTCGCCCGCGCCGGTCACCACTTCCAGTTCCAGACAGTTGTCCGCCTGGGTGCCGTGCCGCCAGGAGGCCACGCCCAACCCGCCCATGGAAAGCGTTCCACCCACAGTGACGTCGAGATTATTGGTTAGGACCGGAGGCGAGAGGCGCTGCGGCGCGAGGTGCTCCACCAACGCCCGCCACTTGATCCCCCCCTGCGCGGTAACTGCACCTTCAGTAACGCGCGTGACCTGGTTGAGCGAGGTCATGTCCAGCACGATCTGGTCGGAAAGCGACTGCCCGGTTTGCGAGTGCCCACCGCCACGCGTTGCCACCGAGAGAGAATTGCGCGCCGCGAACTTGATCACCCGCGCCACGTCTTGCGCCGACGCCGGGCACACCACCACCTGCGGCTTGCGCACCACGATGCGGCCAAAGTCGGTCGCCACCGCGTCGCGCGCAGCGTCATCGGTCAAAACCCTGCCAGAAATTTCTTGACCCAGCTCGTTTGCCCAACTCATGCCATCTCCGATTTTCAGTGAGTTTCAGGAAGCCTGTAGTCGAACTCGTAGAAATGCTTTCCCTCTTCGATCTTAATCGTCATCTTGCCCGCGAGTCCCACCAATTGACCCGTGCCGGAGTCCGGGACCACAGTGAGGCTCAGTTCCGGTGCACCGCGTGTCATCGTGCCACTATGCTGAAGTACAAAGGTACCGCTGCGGCCATGCAATGTTCCGTTCACTCGCTCAATGGCAACGTAGCCAGCCGAGCCCTTGACCTCGGTCATGGCGGTCAGCATCTCGCCCTTGCTCGTCGCTTCAAGATCGCCGGAAAATTTCTTGTCAATCGACATCCTGCCGAGGTTGGCGCTCTCGGCTTCCTTGTTGTCCGGCTTCTGAGGAACTAACTTCACCTCAAACGTTCCACTGGCATGCATCATAAGCACTGTCTCCTTCTGGACTGTACATGAGAAAAGCCCACGGACATGAATTCACGGGTTGTAGCTGGCGAGCCTAATGGCATTGTCTAATGGGCGTGGAGTTCTTCGAGGTACTGCCGCCGAACCTTGATCTTGCTTTCGTCCTTGCGGGCGGCTGCCAGGTCGTAGGCAAGCTGCATACGCAGCCATGTTTCCGCCGCGCTGCCGAAAGCCTTAGCGAGCCGGATCGCCATCTCCGGGCTGATTGCAGCCTTGCCGTTCACCACGTTGTTGAGTGCCTGCCGGGTGACGCCAAGGACCTTTGCCCCTTCCGTCACAGACAGGCCCAAGGGTTCAAGGCAAGCGGTTCGTATGCTGCGTCCGGGATGGGGTGGGTTTTTCATGGGCATGGTGTCTTTCCTTTCGTCACCTAATGGTAATCAATCAGTTCAATATCAAACGCATCAGCGCCTTGAAAACGAAAAATGACGCGCCAGTTGGCCCGAACCGTCACTGACCAGAAGCCGTTCAAATCACCTTTGAGCGGATGCAGGCGATAACCCGGAAGGTTAAGTGCCTGCGGCGCGTCGGCCTCATCGAGGCGGCCCAGAATGTCCTCAACCGTTTCCAGCAAATCGGACCGTATCCCGCTCCGGTCGCCCCGCTCGTAGAGCCGCTTCAGGCGCCGGTGTTTGAAGCTCCTAATCATGAGGGTACACCGTAAAGTGAAACTTGTCACTTGTCAAGTGTCGGATTCGTGCAGGGGACAACCATCTGTCTGCGCCAGCCACGCGGCGTTAATCTCCCGCGTCGCGGGCAAACACGACCATTCCATTTGCTGGGATCACGATATTCGCCGAGGCGCTAAAGCCGTGCAGGGGGCCTCCCGATGCCGAAATTCCTCCCCCCTTGCCCGCGACCATGGGATTAACCCAGTTGTCATAGACGTCGCTATTGAAGACTTCAACCCACGGGCCAGAGAACGGGAATCCAATCGCGTAGTTGTACCAGGTGGTCTCGGCAAGAGTGGCAACAACGATTACGTCTTGCCCTGAACCCTCCAGCCATCGGTGAAAGGCAATAACGCGGTTCTGATCGTGGACGTGAAATGCGTTGACGTTGTCTCCGCGCAAAGCCGGCTGTTTCCACCTGAGCCGGATGAGGTCCTGGGTGAAACGCAGATGATCCGCCATGGCCGGGTCAGCGCCGCCATTGAGGCCGCTCCAATCGATGAGATTAGCCGACGCGGAGGGATCCGAGCTCCACTGCTGGTCTTCCAGAAACTCCTGCCCCATGAAGAGTTGGGGTATTCCCGGCGCGGTCAACAGGAGTCCGGTGGCGAATCGCGAGCGGCTGCGGGCATACCAGGAGCGCGTATTCGAGCCGTCGGCGAGAGCGGGAAGGCGTGGGTCGCGGCCTACTGCCACGAGATCGTGGTTCTCCACACAAGTGACCGCCTGCCAGCCATGGGCAAAGCCCTGGGGATAGAGATTACCCGCGATGGCGTCAAAATCCACCGTGGCGCTCTGGCCATAGGAAGCTTGCTGGACCGCGGTGCGGACGGCGCTCCTCAATCCATCGTGTTGCAGGACGTCAAAGCCTGTGCCGCCGCTCGCGGTGGGCGTCACGATCAAGGGAGCCGGCCGCGGGTAGTTCTGGAACTCGAAAGGCCAATACTCGGCGTTCTGGAGCAGCCGTGGCTTGAGGTAGCGAAGCGTGCCGGTGAGGTCGCAGCAAAAACTCCAGCCGGAATCCTCGTTCATGGACAGGAGCGCGCTGATTTCGTCATAGCGGAAACCATCGACGTGGAATTCGTCGATGTAGTAGCGGGCGCTATTGATAATGAACTGGCGAACATCGTTGTTCCAGAGGGCGAAGGAAAGGCCGCCCGCGAGTCCCATGTTGGTGAAGTAGAGGCTTTGATTGTTATCGCTGGTATCGGCCGCCCGATCATAGAAGTAGAGGCTTTCATCATCACCCATGAATCCGCCCGCGTGGTTGTNNCCGGGAGTGATGTCCTGGATGCCCAGCGGTGCCATGCCCTTGGCAGAAACCAGACGATTGATGGTGGCGAGGTATCCGGCAAGAGCCGTCTGGTCGGACACCACGTAGGGAAAGTCTGGCGAGAAATAGTCCGCCCCGTTGTAGCCCATCGAGGGGTCCGTTTCCATTTCATCGATCGGCAGGGGCTGAAGCACATTGATGCCAAGCGCCACCATGTATTCAATCTTCCCGATGACGTCGAGGAAGGTCGATGCTTCGCCCGGCCCGCTGGGTGCG
>PLWR01000264.1 GCA_003165615.1 Acidobacteriota bacterium
CATCGGACTTTGACGGAACCCTGAGGGGCCAGGGGTTGGAGTCAAAACTCGAAACTCGAAAATCAGAACAGGCAATTCCCGTCCTTCCCACGGAGGGAAACATGGGGTTGTGGGGAATTTTGATTTTCGCCTTTCGATTTTCGAGTTTCGATTTTCGCACTTTCCTGACACCTGGCGACTGCTCGATCAACGCTTGCCTTTTTTTATGAGGAACGCATAGACTCACAAATTCAAGAGTCACCGATGCGCTTGACAATCTATTTATTGGTTTTAATGCCCTTCACCGCACTGATGGCCAGGCCGGCGGAAGTTTCCCGTATTCCGCTGGACGGAGACTGGCACTTTCTCGCTGATCCGGGGGGCGCGCTGGATGTGCAGAAGCTCGCGTCCGTCCCCAACGCGCTCCCCACTCGCATTCCTTCATCCTGGCAATCGCAGTTCGCCGACCTGCGCGATTACGCCGGGGTGGCGTGGTACTGGCGCACAATCACCTTGGACCCGCCTGCGGCTGACCAAATCGCCCTCCTGCGTTTTGGCGCCGTCGATTACGCCGCAACGGTTTACATCAATGGCCAGAAAGCCGGCTCGCACGAGGGTGGGTACCTCCCCTTTGAAATTGACGTCACTTCCCTGCTCCATCCGGGTGAGAACCAGGTGGCCGTGCGAGTCACTGACCCTGGGGCCAAACCCCATGAGGTTGTCGAGGGCATCAGTTACGCGGAAATTCCCCATGGTAAGCAGGATTGGTACGTCCAGACAAGCGGCCTGTGGCAAAGCGTGGAACTCAGCTATCGCCCCCGCGTCCGTCTGGGCAGCGTGCATATTTCTGCAAACCCTGACGGCACGTTTGTAATTACCACGCCTGTGGTCAGTGTGGGAGCAGCCGGCACAGTCAGCGTCACCGCGGAGGTTCTGGACCCCAGCGGTAAGAGTGTGTGGAAGGGCACGCAGGTCATGGGCGCCGGGGAAACAAGCACGCTGATCAGCGGGCAAGCCCACGAACCGATGCTTTGGAGCACCTTGAGCCCCAACCTTTACGAATTGCGCGTGTCGCTGAGTTCGGGAGATTCAGTCCATTGCCGCTTCGGTTTCCGCAGCTTCATCACGCGCGACGGTAAATTCTATTTGAACGGCAAACCCATTTATTTACGCGGGGCACTGGACCAGGACTTCTTCCCCGATACGATTTACACGCCGCCCTCGCTCGATGCGCTGCGCGATGAAATGCGCAAGGCAAAGGCCCTGGGCCTGAATCTGCTGCGCTGCCATATCAAAGTGCCGGACCCACGTTATCTCGATGCCGCGGATGAAGCCGGTATGCTCATCTGGTATGAGATTCCCAATTGGGATAAGCTCACCGCCGATTCCCAGCGCCGCGCCATGGAAACGTTGCACGGCATGGTGGAGCGCGACGCAAACCATCCCTCCATCGTCATCGTGAGCATCATCAATGAAAGTTGGGGGGCGAATCTGAAGGAAGCGGCGGACCGCGCCTGGCTGAAGTCTGCCTATCAGCAAGCCAAGGCTTTTGTCCCGTGGCTGGTGGTGGATAACAGCGCGTGTTGCGATAACTTTCACATAGTTACGGACATCGCGGACTTCCACCAGTACGCCGCCGTTCCCGATTACGCTTCGAACTTTGATCGCCTGGTTGACGATCAGGCGCAGCGTCCCGGCTGGCTCTTCAGCCCTTACGGCGATGCGGCTCCCAAGGGCGACGAACCCCTGATGCTTTCAGAATTCGGCAATTGGGGTTTGCCGCAGGTTCCGCAGGAAAAGCCCTGGTGGTTCAGCCGCGCATTCGGCGGGCGAGTGATCACCCAACCCGAAGGCGTCGAGCAGCGCTTCGCCGATTATCAATACAACTCCCTCTTCCCCGACCTCAAAGCCTTGTGCGACGCCACTGAGTGGCATGAATACGATGCGTTGAATTATGAAATTGAGGCAGTGCGCGCGCACCCCGAGATTCAGGGCTATGTCATTACGGAATTCACGGATGTGAACTGGGAAGCAAACGGTCTGCTCGATATGTGGCGCCACTCCAAAGCATTCGGCGACGCGCTTAGTCGCACGCAACAGGACGACCTCCTCATCCTCCGCGGTGACAAACGCAACTACAAGATGGGCGAGATGGCTGAGGCTGCCGTCTACATATCCCACTACAGCAGCAAGAACCTTGTGGGCGCCAAGGTGGACTGGCAAGTGGAAGGAACATTGCTGGCCGGTAGCCTGCCGTTGACGGACGTGACCACTGCGGGTGCGATCAAGGTGGGAACGATTCGACTGCCTGCCCCCGCCGGCTCCGGCCCCGTCAAACGGGCTTTGAAAGCCACCCTTATGGTTGCAGATAAGCCCATATCGGAGAATTCCCTGAATTATTATTTCTACCCCAACAAGCCGCTTGACTTGCCGCCGCCCGTTTCCTTCTACGATCCACCGCCTGGCCGCTTGCGACGGCTGGTGAATGACATGCGCGAGCGCAATTACCTGGCGCCCTCCGGCTCGGAAGCTTTTCCGGTGCTAATCACCTCCACCCTCGATGAAACGGTGAAAAACAAGCTGCGCGATGGGGCGCGCGTGATCCTGATCGCCAATGACCCTCTCACCCTGGCGCCCGGGATTGAAGTGGTCCAGCGCTCCCAAGATGACCTCAGCGGAAATTGGATTTCCGATTTCCTCTGGCTGCGCAAGGGGCAAGCGCCGTTTACCGACGTTGGATTCGATACGTTGGGTGGGTTTGAAACCCAAGCCGTCACCCCCGCGGCTGTCATCAAGGGAATTCCGCCTCAGAATTTCAGCGACGTTCTGGCGGGAATGTTCTACGGTTGGATCCAAGAGAACGTGGGAGTCCTGGTGCAAGCCAGGGCCGGCAAGGGCAAGCTGCTCATCTGCACGTTTTCGCTGGCCACCACTTACAATTCCGACCCTTACGCGACCTATCTTCTGGACGCGCTGGTGAACTACGCCGTGTCGGACTTCTCACCGCACTTCGAGTTGCCGATGTGAGCAAGCTGGAAAGGACGAAACTCGAAAAGCGAAACTCGAAAATCGGAACCGGCGATTCCCTCCTTACCAAGGAGGGAACCAAGTGTGATTGGGAATTTCGAGTTTCGAGTTTCTATTTTCGAGTTTCCCCTCTGACCCCTGACACCTGCTTTTCACGCCCGCAGCTTCTCCAATCGCCGCAAGGCTTCGTCCAGCGTGGCGGCCTTTTTGCAATAGGCGAACCGCACCTGCTGCGCTCCGCCCGCAGGATCACGGTAGAAACTGCTGCCCGGAACAACCCCCACGCCGATTTCCTGCACCAGGTAGCGGGCAAATTCCACGTCATTGGGAAAGCCGAAAGCGGAGATATCCGCCATGATGTAATACGCCCCGTGCGGCCGGAAGCAGCGAAATCCAGCCTGTTCCAAGCCCGCCAACATGCGGTCGCGCCGCGCCTGGTAACCCTCACAAAGCTGCTGGTAATAGGTCTCCGGCAGGCGCAAGGCGGTGGCCCCCGCTTGCTGCAAGGGCGCCGCGGCTCCCACGGTGAGGAAGTCGTGCATTTTGCGAATGGCGTTGGTGACTTCCGCGGGCGCAATCGCGTAACCCACCCGCCAGCCGGTGACGCTGTAGGTTTTTGACATGGCATTGATGGTGATGGTGCGCTCGCGCATGCCGGGAAGAGTCATCAGGGAGATGTGCTGAAATCCGTCATAAACCAGATATTGATAGATCTCGTCGGTGATGGCGTAGGCATTTGTACGCTTGCACTGTTCGGCAATCAGCTCTAGTTCCGCGCGCGTAAAGACCTTTCCCGTGGGATTGTTCGGGGTGTTCAAAATCACGGCACGCGTGCGATCGGTAAAGGCGGCGGCGAGTTCCTGCGGGTCGAAGGTCCAATCCGGGGGATGGAGCCGCACGTGGCGGGTGGCCGCGCCGCAAATGATGGCATCGGGACCATAGTTCTCGTAATAGGGCTCGAAGACCACCACCTCATCGCCCGGATCGATGATCGCCAGCAGCGAGGCGATCATGGTTTCGGTGGCGCCGCAGCAGACCGTCATCTCCCGCTCGGGATCCACTTCCAGGCCGGTGTCGTGGCGAAAGCGATCGCCGATGGCCCGCCGGAACTCTCGCGCTCCCCAGGTAATTTCATATTGGTTAATATCAGCGCGGATGGCCTGCACCGCGGCTTCCTTCACCTCTTCCGGAGCGGGAAAATCCGGGAACCCCTGGGCGAGGTTCACCGCATCGTGCTGAAGAGCCAATCGCGTCATTTCGCGAATTACGGATTCGGTGAACTTTCCTGCCTTCTGGGAGATGGGCGACCGACGGCCCGGGCTGGCGGCAAAACCTATTACGTTTTCACTCATGCAATCACCTCAGTGTGCCGGAATGGGCCGGGACGGCGGGCCGGTCGCCAGGGCGTCGCCGCGCGCTTAGTTCGCGGCCCCTGACGGCGCAGACGGTTGCGCCTGGGAGCACTGCGCAAAATACGGCGTCCCGCCGAGGAGCTGGCGGTAAATCTCGGCATCGCGCAACACCAGTTCCACGTAGGTCCGCGTGGCCGGTATGGGAATACTCTCCAGAAAAATCGCCGGATCGCGAATGAGGGGAGATTTCTTCACCCAATCTCTGACGCGGAAATCGCCCGCGTTGTAAGCGGCCAGAGCAAGTTCCGGCCGGCCATCAAAATCCTTCAACAAACCGGCGAGATAGGCACATCCCACCCGCACATTGTAATCGGGGTCGTTAAGCCGCCGCGCTGCGTTGCGAGTGCGCGCGGGTCGGCTGCTATGCGCCGCAGTTTCCGGCAGAACTTGCATCAGGCCGCGGGCATTGGCAACGGACAGGGCGCGCGGACTGAATGCCGATTCCTGCCGGATCAGCCCCATCACGAGGTAAGGATCAAGTCTGTTGAGGCGGGCCTGGGAATTGATGAGCTTCCAGTACGATTGGGGATAGAGGAAATCCCAAACCTCCTCCGGCAGGTCGGAGAATTCCATCTGCGCATAGGCCGGTGCAGCATGGAGCGCGCCGAACAGCGCGCCCGCCGTATTGCCCTGCGCGGCGTAGGTCTCGGCGAGCAGCAGGCGCAGATCGGCTGGCGGATTGTCCCCGGCAACGACCGCTTTTAGATATTCCTCCGCCAGGGCTTGCAGTTGCAGGGACTGAAGGATCATCGCCCTACGCGCGGCGTCGCTGGGAGCGGCAGTGAGGCAGGCAAGTCTTGGCGGAACCGCTGCCGGCGTCAGCACCGGAATCAGCGCGGCGGCCAGCGGAGCGGCGGCGGAATCGTTCGGGCCCACAAGGCTCCCCCACTGCCTGGTGCCAATTGCCGTCAGCCGCGCGGCAGCCTGCGGCGCGTAGTAGGTGTGCGCAAAGCGGTTGGCCAGCAGCGCGTAAAGCGCTCGCGCCTCGGCGAACGCGCCTTGATCCTCCTGTATCCGCCCCAGCCAATAAAGCGCGGCCGGAGCCCGGGGGGAATCCGGATACTGCACCAGGTATTCGTGTATCACCTCGGAAGTCTTGGGATCACCCAAAAGATAGTCACACCACGCCAGCCGCCAACCGTCCTCGCGCCAGTGGTCGCTTTGCGGGAACAATTCCCCAAGGCGCCGATAGTTGCGCGCGGCTTCCTGCCAGTTAAGCTGCCGATAGTAAAAGATTCCCGCTGACGAAAGGGCGTCGGCGTATGAGGGAAAGGCCGCGTAGGAGGTCTCGAGCTGCGCGAGGTCCTGGGTAATGGCCAGCACGTCCGCTTGCTGCGCATGAACCTGGACGAGGAGGGCGAGGCGCTGGGCTTCCAAATCGGGCGAACCAAAGTGGTTGAACAATGCCTGCAAAGCATCGGCGGTCCGGTGCAGGCGCACCAGGCACCGAACCTGGCCCAACCGCCAACGAGGGACTATGGGGCTGGAATTCTGAGCCTTTAGCAACTCGGTGTATTCGCTGAGGGCATCGAGGTAGCGCCCCGCCTTGGAGAGCGCCTCCGCGCGTGCCGTCTCAATTTCCCCATCCGGGACCGGATAATCAGTACCTAACTGGGCGGATAGGGACAGAAGCGCGGCGGCGGCGGCGTTGGCCTGGGCGGAAAGCGGAAAGTTGTAATATACATTCTGGAATGCGGTGGCGGCTTCCGCCAGGTGATGAATCTGCATGTAGGCCTGACCGAGCAGGAGTGCGAGCGCCGGCTGTTTAGGAGTTTCCGGTTCGGCCGTCAGCGCCTCGACCGCCAGTTGCGCCTGCTGGGCACTCAACAACGCGGTGGCGCGCAAGGCAAGCGCCTGATCACGCAGGTGGCTGAGGGGGAAGTACACGGAGAAGTCCTGGAGTACGGCGGCGGCGTCCAGCGAGCGGCTGCTCTGCCGGAGGGCTGAGGCTTGATAAAACACCGCGTAATCCGCCAGCGAAAATCCGCTCTTTGCCGCCTGGCCCAAATCCTGGGCAGCCTGGGGAAAGCTCTGACCTTGGTATTCCTGGTATCCGGCCAGGAAGTAGGCCCAACCGCTCCATTCGGAATCGGTTTGGGATTGCGCGTAGGTGCGCAAGCGCGGCCACGTTTCGCTATGGGTGGCGCGCGCCGCAAGATCACGAAGACTCGCAGGGAGCGTATTTGCAGGGAGTGCCAGCCCCGGGATCACCGCCAACCCGGCCCAGAGACAAAAGGTTCGAACTAACAGCGCACGCGGGAAGTTCACGCGCTGGGCCCTGGATATTCCGGCCCCAGAATGGAGGAATCGTCTGCCGCCAGGTTTTTCACCAGCTCGTCATGGAAGTAGTCAACCTGCTTACTCAGCGTTTTGCCAAAGCGTTTTTGGAAGGTCTGGCGGCTGCGGTCGATATCGGACTTGAGCCGTTTATACAAGTCGTGGTTCTTGCGCCCGTCGGTCACCTTGGCTTTGTTGTAAAGCTCAATTTCCGACACCAGGAGTTTGGCGAATCGCTTGGCGTCCTTATGCACCTTCTGCTCGGCTTCGCTTAGCTGCGTAACATCAAAAACGGCCGGAGCAGCCGGGGCTGTGGGCGGCGCACTCTCCACTATGGCCACCGAAGGCGGGGGCTCAATGGGCGGGGGCGGAGGAATGACCTCCACAGGCGCCTCGACGATGGGCGGAGCGGGTTCACTTTCGACAACGGGTGCGGCGGCCGCAGGCGCTTCCACAGCAATTTCCGCAGGCGGCGGTGCTTCCACGATCACTTCCGGCGCTGGGGGTGGCGGCTCCACAACCACTTCCGCAGGTGATGGGGGCGCTTCCACAACCACTTCCGCCGGTGGCACAGGCGGCTCCGGCTCCGTCACGGGCGGTTCCACCGCCTCAACTTCCGCATGTGCCTCAGCAACGGGCCCCTCGACGACGGGCGGCTCAACCGCAGGCTCCCCCACCGGAGGTTGCGCAGGAGCGGGTTCCTCAGCAACAACTTCCACCGGGGCCTCTTCCACGGGTGGTTCGTTCGCGGCCGCCTTCACCACTTCTTCTTTCTTGACTTCTTCTTCAGGAACGCCGCCGCTCAGGGCAATCAAGCGATCGATCTGCGCGCCCGCGAATTCGGCGAGGATCTTCAGGGCGTTAACCGGAAGGGGCTGGCCTTCTTCGCCGGGATCGGCATAGAAAATTGCTGAAACCGTGCCGGCGGAACGAATGGGAAGCAACAGGATTGGCGCCTGGGGAGCGGGCTTAAGCTTATCCAGGACGTTGCGGTTTTTCTTGAGCGTCGCAGTGCTGGCTTCCACGGGCCCGGCGATTTCGCAAACTTGCCGGAAGGGATTGTCTTGATTGAGTTGGACGACCAGGGTCTGAAAAACCTTCTCCGAAAGCGCGGGCCCAAAGCCGTGGGCTGACGCTCCCCAGGCCGCTCTGCCCCGCACGTCGAATATTGCCGCGCGCACACCCCACTCGGAGGCTTCCTCCGTCAGGGTCTCAAACACCTGGTCAGGAATCGTGCAGGTCATCAAGGCGCGAACCGCACCCAAGACATTTTCCAGCACGGTATCCGGCGCAACCGCGGGTTCGAGGGCTGCGGCAGCCTCCACGGCCTGCTCCGCCGCGCGCGTGACCTCATCCCATTGACGGGAAGCTTCCTGCTCGGTTCGGTCGTGACGCAGTTGTAATTCCGCCACCTCCAGATTGAGTTTCTGGATTTGTTCGGCCTGCGCGTGCAGCTCCAGCGCCAGGCGCTGGCGGGCCTCGCGAATCGAGTCGGCAATTGAAAAAGGTTGATTTTCAGTCAAGGGAGACACCTCAGTTGGATATGGTACCCGCCCATTATGAATCAAGCTTCGGCGCGGGCGCAACGGCAATGTCGAAGTTCAGGGGTCGAGATTCGGGGTTCGGGATTAGGGATTCGGGGGCCAGGGTGGCAGATAAATTGACTTGCTGAATTTGACAATCGAGAATTTGAAAATGGGGCAGAACGAGATTCTTCGTGAAGTTTACCCTGAGCGCAGCGAACGGGCTCAGAATGACAGCGGAACGGGCAAGCCCGCGTCCGAAAATCGCAAATCACCAATCGCTAAATCGCCCGATCACCCAATGACTCTACCCACATGCTCAGAGGTGAAAGCCGGGCGCTCGATGGGCAATTGCCGATCGAGACCGAGATGCTTGCGCGGCCGCGGTTTGAACTTGAGCGCCAAGGCTTGCGAGAGCAGGAGGAAGATGGGGCCTCGATTTTGAAAGAGCACCTGCATCCAATCCCGCCGTTTCATCTGCGGAAAGTAGATTCCCCGGAACGCCAGGCGGCTGAGCAGATGAATCAGGCGGTCGGTAAAGGTTTTCGATCCCAGCCAATCCATGGAAGAAGCTATGGTCTGGGGGCTGTAAGACGACATCCATGCCTGCCGAACCTCTAACTCCGCTTCCTCCACGGTAATCCCCTGCGGTTTGAAGGCCATGGAGAAAGGCTTAAACTCCAGCCAGTGTCTTGGCCGGGTGAGCCGTCCGGCCGCAGCCAACCGGTCATAAAGCGGAGTGGCCGGGTAGGGCGTCAGCAAACCGAATACCGGAAGGCCGGGGGGCCAGGAGCGTATCGCCTCCAGAGTGCGCGCCGCAACGCCCTGGCGGTCACTATCCATCCCGAAGATGAACGAGGTAATGGCGTAAAGATTGTGGCGGGCGAGGCGCTCCAGAACGGCCTGATACTCATCCGGCTTGTTGAATCCCTTGCTGACACTCTTGAGGTTCCCGGTGTCAATGGACTCAAGGCCTATGAAGACCCAGCGGCCGCCGCTTTGAGAGATCAATGAGACCAACTCTTCGTCGCGCAGCAGGTTCATGCTGATTTGCGCCACCCAGGGAACCTGGGCGCCGCGCGCGATGATCTCACGCAGCAAGGATTTTGCACGCCGGGGATTGATGGCGAAGTTGTCATCAATGAAGAAGACGGCAACCTTGCCTTTTTCGCGCTTCTCCCGCGCCTTCAGCATCAGCAGCTCATTGACGACGCTTTCATTGGACCGGAAGCGGATGGAGTCACCGAAGAATCCTGTCACCGTGCAGAACTCGCATCCGTACGGGCAGCCGCGGCCGGACTCCATCGGAATCAAGTGAAAGCTCTGCCACGTCATGCCGAAAAGAGACAGCAGGCGCCGCGCCATTTTGGGAAAGTGTTTGATGAGATTGAACTGGTCAAGGTCCATGCGGTCCCAGGGAATCACCGGGTAGTCGCCCAGGGAAGGCTTGACCTCTTTGCCCTCGGTATTGAGCGGGGCGTAGATCTCCTTCAGCTCTCCGCGCTCGGCGTCGGCAATAATGGCTGGCCAGGTCTGATCGGCTTCTCCCAGGGCCACAGCGTCGGCGTGGCGAGGTTCGCCATTCCGCCCCAGCGGTTCGTCCGGCACCTCGGTGACATGCGGACCTCCCATCACCACCGGAACACCCGCCGCCCGCACGGCGTCCGCCATGTGGTAAGCCTTCCGGATCATGCGCGTCATAGCGCCAATTCCCACCAGGCCGATTTGATTCTCCCGGACGTAGTCCACAAGTTCCTGACTGCTCATCCGCCGCGCATTGCCATCGATAAGGAACACCTTGTGCTCCGGGGGCGTTAGCGATTTCAGCAGGAACATCCAAAGGTGGGGCATGAAATTGTTGGTAATTTCATTGTCGGGGTTGTAGAGAAGGATATTCATTTATCCTCAGTCTCGAAGCTCGGGGATATAGGGTGGGGCAGGTCTGCGAAAGCCGATGGTTCCACAATGGCGCACGCTGCATTTGGCCTGGCCATCCCGCCGCTTGAATGATCCTCTAAGAATTCGGCGACATGCCGCGATCCTGCCCCATCGCAGGCTAGCGCTCGCAGAAAGGGAAAGGTGGTCAATATTGCTCACATTTCAATGAATAGGTGAGACTCGCCGCGGGCTCTTTTATCCCTGAGGAATTCGCGAGGAGGGCACGCTAATCGTGCAGAACCACATTCAGGAGTGAACTGTGGACCTGCACGCCGCCATTATAGTGGATGAATCCAAGCTTGCGGAATTTATTCATGAAGTGGCTGACCCGTGAGCGGGTTGTGCCAATCATGCCCGCCAGGATTTCCTGACTGATTTTCGGGATTACCAGCTCCTGCTTGCCTTCCTTGCCAAAGTGCGCAAGCAGAAGCAAAACCCGAGCCAGGCGCTTCTCGCTGGAATTGAACAGTTGATCCACCAGGTCTTCTTCAAATCGAATATTGCGGGAGAGCAGGTAGGCGGTAAAGTGCTCGGAGAATTTTGTGTCCGTGTGCAAGCGGCGCATCATGGCTTTCTTTCGGATGAAATGGATAATGGCCTCTTCCGTGGCGGTGGCTGTGGACATGCGCACTTGCTGCCCGGCAAGGCAACCCTCACCGAAGAACATGTCCGCGACCACAAATCCCAGCACCGCTTCCTTCCCTTGTTTGGAAACTACGGATAGTCTTACGCGGCCTTTTTCAACATAGAGCACCTCATCCGCCGCATCCCCTTGAGAAAAAACAACTTCCTTGCGCCGGAAGGCTTTTACACTTCTGCCATCGCTTAATTTCGCAAGGAGAGCCTTCGGATCGAAAGGCGGCGGGCATTTTGACTTCATTAGCGAAATGTGCAAACATGCTATTTCTATTATAATTACTCCTTTCGTTCAAGGGGGTGGACAACTTTTTTTGCGATTGCCAAGGCACTGCCAGGGCGGGGGAAGTGTGGCTTGGGTGTCTGGATTTTGCCGTTTGGGGGGTACCATCCCAATGGGAACATAGCGCCGCCATCTTGGCGGCACCGTGCCGGCTGGAAGCCGACCCTACACCTCCTCGCGCTAAGTTTCTGCTCATCATGGGCAGCCGCAGGGCTGTCAATGCTCCGTATGACAGCAAGGAAGTTTGTTCCCGCAACCTCTGTTGCCGACCACTACAAAAGCTGAGCCCGTATGGCATCAGTCGAATGCCGAGCGGAGGAACGACGCCATGTAGTAGGCGTCGAGATATTTGAAGGGCGCTTCGGCAGTGGTGTAATGGCCGCAGGGCAGGACGCGGGCGCGATGCGGCAATCCCCGGCGCGTGAATTCATCGAGAAGCTGGTGGGAGTAGACCGGCAGGAAAGTCAGGTCGTAAGTAGCGTAGATGAGGAGCGATTTCTTGGGCCAGCGCGCGTACTTATCAACGTAAGAAACAGGGCTGATCGCGAGCCACGCGCGGCGCAGGGTATCCTGGTCGATATCGCGCTCAATGCCTTGCCGCACATGGCGCGTGGACTGGCCCGTCCAAACCACGTCGCCAAAGGTCACGGAAAAATGGTTAAAAAGGTTCACTCGCAGACGGGGGTCGTGCGCACTGGTCAGGAAGGCGTAGCACGAACCGAGGCTGGTGCCGACGATCCCAAACTCCGTGTACCCCTGCATTTCCAGCCAATCCAGGCAAGCGCGCGCATCGATAACGGCCTGGCGCCCGGCATCGATGGTGCGCCCGATATTGCCGGAAACGGCATAATCCGCCCGCGCGGTTTCCGCCGGCTTGCGATAGTCGTGGTAAGGCAGGCTCAGGCGCAGCGCCGAAATTCCCAGCAGGTTGAAAATCCGGCAGAGGCCGTTGTGGCCTTCGGCATCGGAGTTCCACTGCGGCAGCAC
>PLWR01000716.1 GCA_003165615.1 Acidobacteriota bacterium
CGATTATCTTGGACAGCAGTGATACGACGTCGCCCCTGCCGGGGCTTGGGAGCGGTTGATCTTTTGTGAAAGATCTTCTTAGCGGATTCCTGATTCAGGACCCTAACCACTATCCATTAACCACTGTCTCTATGAAACAACCCGAACAGCTCATTCTGCCGCTTGCGCCTCCGCCCGACCTCACGGAAGTCTTCCGGCGGGTTTTTTTTCGCCTGCGGATCAAGTCGCCCGTCGTGAGTATTGGCGCGCGCTTCCATCCCTTTGCGGGATTGCGCAGCACCATCAGCGTGCGCGACGGCGCGGTGAAAGCCCGCGTGTCTGATTTGCTGGCGGAAGCTTCGCCGCTGGTTCTCGAGGCCCTGGCGGAAATCCTTTTGGCGCGAATCTTCCGGCGGCGTCCTTCGCGCGAGGCCCGCGAGTGCTATCTCGCCTACACTTTTCGCCCGGCGATTCGCAATCGTATTGACGAGGCGCGCCGCGAACGCGGTACCAAGCGCCTGTTGCCACCGCGCGGCCGTCACTATGATCTGGGAGAAATTTTCCACGCCTTGAATCGCCGCTTCTTCCACGGCCAGATTCCTCCGTCGCGCCTCGGTTGGAGCCATCAGCATTCTCGCCGCATTCTGGGCCATTACGATTCCGGTCACGGGACGATCATCGTCAGCCGCAAACTCGACTCCCCTTCAGTTCCGCGCTATCTGGTAGAATACGTCGTTTATCATGAGATGTTGCACATCCGGTTTCCGCTGGAACGGCGCGGCCAGCGGCGCGTTGTCCACTCGCGCGAGTTTCGCGAGGCCGAGAAGAAATTCCCCAAATACGAATTAGCCTGCCGGCAACTCAAGCACCTGTGTGCCTGATATCCTGGACATGCATCTCCACCCCTTCAGCCAGGCAGTTAGCACGGAGGGTACAAACTGCTCGGCGTCTGGCTTGCCTGAGGGAAGATGGGGGGCGCACGCAGCCCCCCATGCTACTTATTGCGAATCTGAATCAAGGTGATGGCGATGGAAACTGCCAGCAGTGCCAGTGAGCCTCGCCAGAAGAAAACCGGATCGCTGAGGAATCCACCCTTGAGCAGGCGTACACCCAGCCCCAGCAGAAGTCCGATCGTCGCCACAATGACCAGAAAGTTGGGAATCCACCGCATAATCGCCTCCTTGCTAATCGAGTTTAAAGCTGCCCCCATTTAACGCCCGTTTCGAACGGGAGGCCACAGGATTCACATTGTGGCATGGCCATCTTGGGGCAGTGTCCCAGTTTGCTGTAGCGGCGGTCGCTGACCGCCGGAGTCTATTGAATCAAAAGCCCGGCGGTCAGAGACCGCCGCTACAAGGAACCAAATTCACACACCAACAGAAATCCTGAACGTACCGGTTCGCAATGAGTTTATACTACAGGGGCAAGACCGAGGATTTGCCATGCCTTATTGCGCTCAATGTTTAATTGAATATGTGGAAGGCACTGCCCAGTGCGAAGACTGTGGCGCTGCGTTACTGCCCGGTTCGCCGCCCGCGGCGCCTCCGCGCTTCGATCTGACCGCGGAGAAGGATGTGAAGTTGGTCCCGGCGCGCATTTTCTCCGGAACCACGGCGGAAATGGACGCGGAACTCGCGCGAAACATTCTTCAAACCCAGGGGATTCCCAGCGCTCTCTCGGGTGAAGGCGTTGCTGATCCGTTCCCCGTGGCGGATGTGCACCTGCTCGTCCGGGAAGAAGACGCCGCGCACGCCGAGCGCATCCTGAGGGAATACCTCGACGTGGAAGTCCCGTTGGCCCCGGAAGGGGCGGAACCCGGTGCTGGCGCGTAGCGCCCGCAGTGTGGCGGCAAGAAGATTGTAGCGCCCCTCATGCCCACCCCCCGAGGCAGGCGTTTCCCTTATTTGATGTAGAATATGAGGTCCTCTTCATCCCCGATAGCTCGCGAGGTTGCCATGAAATTGCGGAACGCGCTGACACTTATCATGCTGGCGATCGCTTTGGTCTTCGCCCTGTCTGCCTGGGCTCAGGAGAAACCTTTCACTGAGCAACAGGTACTTGACATGGTAAAGGCCGGCCTCGGAAACGATTCCGGGGCGAAGCTCATCGTGCAGCGCGGGATTGATTTCACGCCAACGCAGGATTTCCTCAAACACCTCAAGTCCGCTGGCGCGAAGGACGCATTTCTTAAAGCCCTGCGCGCCAACAAGCCCTTAAGCCAGGAGCAGGTCAGTGAAATGGTGCGAGCCGGGGTGGGAGAGGATTCGGGCGCGCAGATGATCACGCAGCGCGGGATTGATTTCGCGCCTACCGAGGGCTATCTCGAAAACCTCAGGGCCGCCGGCGCCAAGGACGTTTTTCTTAAGGCCGTGCGCGAGAGGATGCCCATCAACCCGGTGCAGATTATCGCCCAGCTCGCCGCGGAGTCGCCCTGCCAGCGGGTGACGCTGCTGGTGAAAGACCGCGGCATCGACTTCGCGGTGAAGGATGACTATCTCCAGCAAGTGCGCCTGGCGGGTGGTGACGATGATCTGATTACGGCGCTCAAGAGCGCCCGGGTGATGGCGCCCTCCACCGTTGATCCTGCCGCCCAAACCCGGCAAGCCGCAGTGCTGCAACACGTGGCGCGCGGAGCGGAACTGAAACGCCAGGGGCAGTACGCTCAAGCCGAACAGGAATTTCGTGCGGCGCTGACACCCGGCGCGCCCGACGCTGATATTGACTTGAGCCTGGCCATGGTCCTGGGCCGGCAGAGGAAGTGGGACGATGACGCAACGGCCGCGCGCGAAGCTGTGCGTTTGAACCCCAACAGCGGCATGGCGCATATCGTCCTGGGCGTGGCGCTGGCGGGAAAAGGTGACTGGGACGGGGCGGGGGCGGAACACCGCGAGGCCTTGCGCCTGAACTCGAATGATGACCTCGCGCACGCCTATGTGGGCCTCGCTCTCGGCGGCAAGCACGACTGGGACGGAGATATCAATGAGGAACGCGAGGCCTTGCGCCTGAATCCCAATAATGATTTTGCCCGCGCCAACTTGGGTGCCGCCTTGGGAGGCAAGGGTGACTGGGACGGGGCCATCGCGGAATACCAGAAGGCGCTGGACCTGAACCCCAAGAATGACGCGGCGCACGCGAACCTTGCTGCCGCCCTCGGCAACAAAGGTGACGCGGACGGCGCGATCGCCGAATACCGCAAGGCGTTGAGCCTGAACCCCAATAGTGACGTGGCGCACGCCAACCTGGCGGCGGCCCTGGAGAAGAAGGGCGACGGCAACGGCGCCATCGCCGAATACCGCGAAGCTCTGCGCCTGAGCCCCAATGATGATCGCGCGCACGTCAACCTTGGCGATGCGCTCAGAAACAATGGCGACTGGGACGGCGCCACGGCGGAGTACCACAGTGCGCTGCAATTAAACCCCAATAATGACCTGGTGCACGCCGGACTGGGACTGGTGCTGTCAGCCCGCGGTGATTTGGATGGAACCATCACGGAAGAACGCGAGGCCCTGCGCTTGAACCCCAATAATGCCGCCGTGCACGCCAGCCTCGGCGACGCCCTGGAGCAGAAAGGGGACCGGGGAGGCGCTTTGCAGGAATACCAGACGGCCGCCCAGCTTGACCCCAAGAACTTAAACTACAAGCAGAATTGCGAGCGCCTCTTACTGCCGTCCAACCGGTAAGAGCGCGGGATACGGGATTCGCCCCTACTTCTCCCACAATTCCTTCTTAAGCCGCGCCACGGCTCTTTGCGCGTCGCGGGCTTCGTTGGCTTCTTTGGCGGAGGGAAGTTCGTCGAGATAACGTTCGTAGGCGTCCAGCGCTTTCTGCTTCTCCTTCATTCGCTCATACACTTTGCCCAATCCCAGGTAGGCCGGGGCGTAGTGCGGGTTGTCCTTCACCGCTTCCTCGAACCGGCTGAGCGCCCCCGCTAGGGCTCCCTTGTGCAGGTTGACATTTCCGATCTCGACGCACTTCGCCGGGCCGGGGCTGGTGTAGGTCCAATCAGGGTCGATGGCGGGAGAGGGAATTTTCTCCGGGACCTGCGCGCGCGCCACTGGCGTCATCCAGAGGATCGCCAGGGTTGCTGTCGTGAATGTCTTCAGCAAGCGCGGCATAATTGGAATTTTCCCCGAGATGGCAATGGGTGTCAACCTGAACCCCCTTCCCCAACTCCCGGTCCGGCATGATAATGAAGGATTGAGGAACCGGTGAACCCGCACCTGCACGAAAAAGCCGAAGCGCTGCCCGCCCAGCCAGGCGTGTACGTCTTCAAGGACGAGAGCGGCAAGCCCATCTACGTAGGGAAGGCGAAGTCGCTGCGGGCACGCGTGCGCTCGTACTTTCAGGAATCGCGTTCGGCGGATGAAAAGCGCGACCTGATGCTGGAAGCCGCGCACGACCTTGAGACCATCCTCGTGGACAACGAACACGAAGCGATGGCGCTTGAGAACAATCTGATCAAGCAGTACAAGCCGCGCTACAACATCCTGCTGCGCGATGACAAGTCGTACCCGTACATCAAGTTCACCGCCTACGAACGTTTCCCTCGCGTTTATGTGACGCGCCGCGTGAAGAAAGACGGCTCC
>PLWR01000261.1 GCA_003165615.1 Acidobacteriota bacterium
CGCCAGGAATCCGCCGATAAATCAATGGGGGGCGCGGAACACGGGCCTCGCCCACACCTCCACGCTATGCTTATCGGCAGTTTGCAGTGGGAACATGAGAAGAATTGCGAGTGCACAGCGCTGCCCGCCGCAAGGGCGGAATCCTGGGAATTGACGTCCGCAACCCCAATTCTGCTTCATCCCGCGCCAGGAATCCGCCGATAAATCAAATGGGGGGCGCGGAACTCGGGCCTCACCCACACTTCCACGCTTCGCTTATCGGCAGTTTGCAGTGGGAACATGAGAAGAATTGCGAGTGCGTAGCGCTGCCCGCCGCCCTTGCAGTCCGCGTGACTTCCTTAGGTCATCCATCGGGGCGAATGAGCACGATTGCGGCGTGCGGTGCCGAAGGGACGCGAACCACAAGTTCGGTGGTCTGATGCGCTACCCCGCTACTCTCACCAACTTGCCGAGCTTTTGAGAGAGGATTCCGCTGCCCAAGCCAGGTGTAAAGAGGTAGTGGGAATCAACGGGGATCCTTTTCTTGACAGCCAGGATGTAGCAGACAACGATGGGGTGGGTCGAATTACTCAAAAGGGTCAAAGGTACCTGGCGGACGTTTATGCGGTGTGGTCAGGAGAGCAGCGCAAAAAACCGGATGTAACCGCGGAGTTTACACAGAAATCGGACTTCGGACCTCCCCTTTCCCCCCTCCCCTCCTTTCGCCAAGAGCCGACTTCCTACCCCGCGCCAGGGCATGCAAGCGAAATTGTCTGGAGGCGCGAAGAAGTCTGGACATCCAGACGTCGCGCCGGAAGAGCCTTCCACCGCGGCGCCCACTCCTCCCAATGCACCCCCATCGACGCAAAACGGTGCGGCCCAATCACTCATATTATTGAAAACATGGGCGTTATTCACAGTTGACCCCGAATTTCGCCCTAAGCCCATGAAACTAAGAAACTTATTTGAGAAACAGGAATGAACACGATTGCGCAGCGGCGCTTAACGGCGGGGATTGGCTATTTAACCATAATGCGCGCGAGGCGAGTCCCCCCCACAGGGATGACATTTTCATAACAACGCTTGCCAGCGCCCAAGGTGTGAGGCATTATCTCTGGCGAACTACGGCAGCAGATTCCTGGGAACGAAAAGGAAAACATCTTCATGACCACGAAACTTGCATGTACGAAAACAAAATGGAACGGACGCGAGGCGTACAAACTCAGCAATGACCTGGTGCAAATGGTGACTCTGCCGGGGGGTGGCCATATTGCGGAATTTCAGTTTCTGGAAAGCACGGGATTGCCCGTCCTCAGTCCCCTCTGGGTTCCACCGTGGAAGTCCATCGAACCTGAGCAGTATCGAGCGGAAAAGCACGCCCAACTTTACGGTCCGGTGAATGAGGGAAAGCTGCTTTCCGGAATCGCCGGGCACAATATTTGCCTGGATTATTTCGGCCCACCCTCCGAGGAAGAAGCGGCGCAGGGCCTCTCAACGCATGGGGAAGCGCCTTCCGCCCAATGGCGAAAGACCAAGCTGCGCGCGACTGCGCAGGAGGTGAGTCTGACCCTCGCGGTACCCCTGCCCGTGGCAGGTCTGCGCTTCAGCCGCGAACTCCGTCTACGCCGTGGCGAGTCGGTGGCCTATTTTAAGGAGACGGTTGCCAACGAAAAGAAAGCCGACCACTTCTTTCACTGGACGCAGCACGTCACCCTGGGGCCGCCTTTCCTGGGGCGCGGAACCAGCCGCATCGCCATCCCTGCCACCCGCGGCAGAACCCATGCGACCGGCTACGGAGACCTTGATCTGCTCACCGCAGGACGCAACTTTCATTGGCCCTTTGCCCCGGCGCGAACCGGGGGCAGCATTGATCTGACGCGCCCCTTATCGCACGAGGGGCTAGGATTTCTGGTATCCGTCCTGCTGAATCCACGCCGCAAAATGCAATTCGTCGCCGCCCTCAGCCAACCTCAGCGCCTGCTGCTGGGGTACTGTTTCCGCCGCATCGATTTTCCCTGGGTGGCCATTTGGGAGGAAAACAAGGCCAGAGCCCACGCGCCCTGGAACGGGCGCTGCCAAACACGCGGGCTGGAGTTCGGTTCAACACCCGCTCCACTAACGCGGCGGGAGGCGTTTGCGGTGTCGCCCTTATTCGACACCCCAACCTTTTCCATTGTTCCCGCGAAAGGGAAAATGACTGTCAGCTATTTAAGCTTCATCGCGCAGGTCCCGGAGGATTTTGGTTGGGTGCACGACATCCAAGTCACCAAGAAAGAGATTCTGGTGCAAGGGAGCGGACGGCGTGCGTCGCTGCACTTGCCCGCCTCAGGCCTCGCCGACAACGGTTGGGAATAAGAAGCACGTGTAGCGCGAAAGAAACACGTTGGTGATCGCATGTCAATTGGGAATCGAAATGGAAACTCCCGATCCGTCAGTTTGCCGGAGCGAAATCCGCAAGTCGACACGGAGCAATATCGATCATGACAATCATGCCTTCACGGCGGGGATTTTTGCAGGCTGCTACGGGATTGATGGGAGCCGGTCGGGCTCGATTGAAAGGCCTGGTGCGATTACCGCCATCTACGAAGGGCGCAGGGAATTTGGTCTCGACCTGCTTCGCAGGAACCTGGAACTGAGCTACCTCAAGTGGGGCTACCTTTGGGATGGGACTTGCGCGTGCAGCGCGGGCGGGGACACGGGAGAGGTCAACTACGGCTGGGATTATTGGTTCAACTGGTCCATCTGGACGGCTCCCGCGGCGCTGCGGAATCAGGACGTTTCAGCGCTGATGAAACCGGGCGGCCTGGTGCGCAAAGTTCTGGATGCGGGGAAGCCAGTGTAGCTTCGTTCCTACTTGCCGCTCTTCAGCTCATTAACGGAGGGAAGTTTGGCGGAGGTCCAACCGCCGCCCAGAGCCTCGATCAAAAGGACGCTCGAGCTCATGCGGCGGGTCAGAATGTTCAGGGCCTGCACCTGATCTTGCAGAAGAATGGCTTGCTCGGTGATGACGGTGAGGTAGTTGACGATGCCGGCTTTGTACTGGTAGGTGGAAATATCCAGGGCATTTTGCGCGGCTTTTACCGCATCGTCTTCGGCTTGCGCTTCTTTCTCCAGCACGCGCAGTGCTGCCAGATTATCTTCCACTTGCTGGAAGCCCACCAAAACGGTTTGGCGATAATTGGCCACCGTGGCGTCATAGGCAGCCAGAGTCTGATCAACCGTCGCGCGGCGTCGGCCGGCATCGAAGAGGGTCTCCGCCAACTGCGGCCCCACGGACCAGAACCGGCTGGGCCAGGAAATCCACTTTAAGAAAGCCGTGCTTTCCATGCCTGCCGAGGCACTGATGGAAAGGGTCGGGTAAAAAGCCGCCTGAGCAATGCCGATCTGCTCGTTGGCCGCGGCCATCTGGCGTTCGGCGGTGGCGATATCGGGACGACGCTCCAGAAGGGTAGAAGGAAGTCCAACCGGCACCGGGGGCGGAGTAATCTTGATGGGCCCGGCGGAGACGGAAAGTTCGGCGGGGGCTTTGCCCGTGAGAACGGCAATGGCGTGCTCGTACTGGGCGCGCGCCACGTCGTAGTCAATCAACTGAGCTCGCGCTGTGTTCAGTTGGGTCTGCGCCTGAGCAACGTCGGAGCCCGACGCCACTCCACTGTTAAACCTGTCCTGCGTGAGCTTCAGGTAATCCTGATAGGACTTTACGGTAGTGTCGAGTAATTCTTTGTCACCATCCGTGCCGCGCAACTCAAAGTAATCCTGCGCCAGTTCCGCCTGGTAAGACAGTCGGGCGCTCTCGAGTTGGGCGTCACTGATTTGTGCGGCCTCGGCAATAGCCTGAAATTCCCGCCGGACACTTCCCCAGATGTCGGCTTCGTAGGACACATCCACGGGTAGGTCGTAGGTAGTGAGCACATTTTGATTACTGCCTGTCGCCAATCGTGAATTCACAATGGAAGGTGAGGTGGTAATTGTCGGATACAAGTAGGAGCGGGCAATCCGCACATTGAGTTTCGCCTCGCGGAATTGCGCCTCGGCCTGCTTGATATTCTGGTTGGAAATGCTCACCTGTTCTTCCAGAGCATTGAGCTCCGGGTCGTTATAGACTTCCCACCATTTGCCGCGGGCGAGCGCGTCGCTGGGCTGCGCCGGCGCCCACTCGGCCGCCTGCGGGGAGTCCGGTGGCGGCAGTTCCTTGTAAGCCGTGGGCACAGGGGCGGGCGGGCGTTGGTAATTCGGCCCAACCTTACAGGAAGGGAGCAGCAAGCAGGCGGCAGTGAGCAGGAGGCTGACAAGAAAGTCAAAAGGCCAAGGGCCAAAGGCAAAAGGCAAAAGTGCGTGCTTCCGGGGTTTTGAGTTTTGCGTTTTGCCGTTTGATTCTTGACCTCTTAATTCCCAACTGTTCATCAACCAACTCCTTGTTACCTTCTGAAGGCGTAGCGCTGACCTTTAGGTCAGCACTCCGACACCGCCTCATGGCGGCGTTAAACAACTTGCCGACCTCAAGGTCGGCGCTACATTTCTTGGCTCCTGCTGCCTGAGCACGAGCCGCGGACCTTCAGAACAGGTCTGCGCTACTGCCTACTTCTTTCCGAAGCCTAGAGCTCCGGGGCCAGGGGCATGTCGGTCACGGGGTCTATTCCGCGAGCCTGCGACCGCCAATTCTGCAACCGGGCAAAATAGAGGTACACCACCGGTGTGGTATACAACGTCAGCAACTGGCTGACGAGCAGGCCGCCAATAATGGCAATTCCCAGGGGGCGGCGAAATTCCGAACCCACACCGTTGCCGAGGGCGAGCGGCAGGGCCCCCAGCATCGCCGCCATGGTGGTCATCAGGATNNATCAGGATGGGGCGGAAACGCAGCAAGCAGGCTTCGTAAATTGCATCCCGGGGAGACTTGCCTTCCCCGCGCTCGGCGGCCAGAGCAAAGTCAATCATCAGGATGGCGTTCTTTTTTACAATTCCGATCAGCAGAATGATGCCGATAATGGCGATCACCGTAAGCTCCGTCTGCGTGAGCATGAGGGCCAGTAGCGCGCCCACTCCCGCCGAGGGCAGCGTGGACAGAATGGTAACGGGATGAACATAGCTTTCGTAGAGGATCCCCAGCACCAGATAAACCGAAATGAGCGCGGCGGCAATCAACAGGGGCTCACTGCCGAGGGAATCCTGATAGGCTTGGGCGGTTCCGGCAAAACCCGTGCGAATGGTCGAGGGCAAGCCAATCTTACTGGCCCTTTCGGTGATGGCGTCGGCGGCATCTCCCAAGGGGACGCCCGGCCGCAGATTGAAGGAGAGGGTCACCGAAGGTGAGAGGCCCTGGTGGTTCACGGAAAGCGGCGCAGTAATGAAAGTACTTTTGGTGAAAGCACTCAGGGGCACTTCCTCTCCGGCCGGCGAGCGCACGTAGATTTCGCTCAGGATCAAGGGATTCTGCCAGAACTCGGGGGCCGCCTCCATGACCACGTGATACTGATTCAGCGAAGTATACATGGTGGAAACCTGGCGTTCGCCGAAGGCATCGTAAAGGGTACCGTCAATGAGTTGGGGCGAAATACCAAAGCGCGCCGCGCTCGAGCGATCATACTGCACGTAGGCCTGCAGCCCGCGGTCCTGCTGATCGGTGTTCACGTCCGTGATCACGGGAATGGTCCGCAACTCCTGGAGCATTCGCGGGGCGAAGTTTTGCAAATCCTGTATATTGTCACCGCGCATGGTGAATTGATACTGGGAGGCGCCGAAGCGGCCGCCCACGCGCACGTCTTGCGCAGCTTGCATATAAAGCGTTGCGCCCGGGACGCGGGCGAGCTTGGGCCGCAGGCGCTGGATGATGAGGTCGGCGGTTATCTTTCGCTCTGCTGGCGGCTTCAGAGAGATGAACATCCGCGCGGTGTTCATGGCCCCGCCGCCAGGACCGGAGCCTCCGAGAAATCCTTCGACCGTATCAACGGCCGGGTCGGCGACGACGATGTTGATCATCTGCCGGACAATTCCATCCATCGCCTGAAACGAGGTGTCCTGGTCGGCTTGAATCATGCCCATCAGCCGTCCGTTATCTTGTTGAGGAAAGAATCCCTTGGGCACATGAATATACAGATAGACGTTGAGCGCCATGGTGGCCAGCAGCACGGTCAGGGTAATGGCGGGAAAACGCAGCACCGTGGACAAGGTTCTCCCATACGACTTCACCACCCAATTAAAAGCCCGCTCGCTGGTCCGGTACAGCCAGCCATGGGACTCATCGGTCTTCAACAGGTGAGCGCACATCATGGGAGTCGCGGTGAGCGAAACCACCATGGAGACGATGATGGCGGCGGCCAGGGTCACGGCAAATTCGCGGAAGAGCCGGCCCACAATTCCTCCCATGAGCAGCAGGGGAATGAACACGGCAACCAGCGAAACGCTGATGGTCACCACCGTGAAACCAATTTCTTTCGCCCCCAAAAGCGCCGCATTGAAGGGCGTCATCCCCTTTTCCAAATAGCGGGAGATGTTCTCAATCACCACGATGGCGTCNNCCCAGAAGGTACATCACGCCGAATGTCCCAATCAGCGACACGGGGACGGCGACGCTGGGGATGAAGGTGGTGCGCGGGTTCCTGAGAAAAAGAAAGACGACCAGAATCACCAGAATCACCGAAATGATCAAGGTGCTCTCAACATTGCTCACGGAAGCGCGGATGGTCAGGGTTTGATCCAGGGCCACTTGCATCCGGATAGCCGCGGGGATGGCAGCTTTGAGCTGGGGAAGGGCAGCGCGAATGCCATCCACCGTATCGATAATATTGGCGCCCGGTTGGCGGAAGATGACGAGCAGAACGGAGGGCTTGCCGTTCGAGTAACCCGCCGCACGAAGGCTTTCCGGGGCGTCCTGGGCCTCGCCGACATCGGAGATGCGCACAGCCGATCCGTTCCGGTAAGCAACGATCAAGGGTGTGTAATTCACGGCATGGAAGAGTTGATCGTTGGCGCCCACTTCCCACATGCGATGACCGTCGGAAAAATGCCCCTTGGGAGTATTGGCATTGGCGTTGCTCAACACGCCTCGGACCTGCTCAAGACCGATGCCATATCTGTTCAGAGCGGTCGGATTCAGCTCGATCCGGACCCCCGGCAGCGCGCCTCCCCCCACGATGACCTGGCCAACACCGCTGATCTGGGAGAGCTTCTGCGCCAGAATCGACGAGGCGGCGTCATACATCTGGCTTTTGCTCAGCACGGCGGAAGTCAGGGCGAGGATGAAGATCGGTGAATCGGCCGGATTCACCTTGCGGTAGGTCGGGTTGTTGGGGAGATTGGTGGGTAGGTAGCCGCGAGCGGCGTTGATAGAGGCCTGGACGTCGCGCGCCGCGGCGTTAATGTCGCGATTCAAATCGAATTGCAACGTGACGCTGGTGCTCCCCAGGCTGCTGGAAGAGGTCATTTCGGTGACGGAAGCAATGCGGCCAAACTGACGCTCCAGTGGCGTGGCGACCGAGGAGGCCATGATCTCGGGACTGGCGCCTGGCAAACCGGCCGACACCGAAATGGTGGGGAAATCCACCTGCGGCAGCGGCGACACGGGCAGCAGGCGGAATGCCACCGCGCCCGCCAGCGATATGGCGATGGCCAGCAGAGTCGTAGCAATCGGCCTGCGAATGAAGGGCTCGGAGATGTTCATGTTATTCCCGTGACGAGTGACCGGTGACGAGTGACAAGCAAGCTTCTCCGCGAACTGCCTTTGCGGCGGAAATCATCAGCCGGGCAGGTTCTGTACCTACCCTGCTGCGCCTTGAATCCTGCCCGCTGCTATCACTTTCCATCGACGCACCTGTCTGCTGGTCACTCGTCACTTGTCACTTGTCACTTTATTCGAAAAGCGTTTCGCCAGGCGATCGAACCAGAGATAGATGACCGGCGTGGTGTAAAGGGTCAGCAACTGGCTTAAGATCAGTCCCCCTACCATGGCAATTCCCAAAGGCCGGCGCAGTTCTGAACCCATGCCGGTGCCCAGCGCCAGGGGCACGCCACCCAATAACGCCGCCATGGTGGTCATCATGATGGG
>PLWR01000575.1 GCA_003165615.1 Acidobacteriota bacterium
AGTTCCCGCCCAGCACGATGCGGATGGCTTCGGAATAGATGCGGTGCTCTTCCTGAAGGATGCGCGCCGCGAGCGTCTCCGCCGTGTCGTCGTCCTGAACCGGAACCACCGCCTGGCAGACGATGGGTCCGGTGTCCGTGCCTTCGTCGACGAGGTGCACCGTGCACCCGGTGAATTTAACCCCATGTTCCAGCGCCTGCCGCTGGGCGTCTTCGCCCGGAAAGGAAGGGAGCAAGGCTGGATGGATATTCATAATCCGGCGGGGAAATTCCCTCACGAAGTAAGGGCTGAGAATGCGCATGAAACCCGCCAGGCAAATCAGATCAACCTGGAATTCTTTCAATACCGCCACCACTTCGCGATCGAAGGCCTCGCGCTCTTTGCCCTTCGAGGGAATGAAGCGGGTTTCGAGCCCCATTTCGCGGGCGCGCGCAAGGCCCACTGCATCCTTCTTATTGCTGATCACCACGGAGATTTCCGCCGGAATCTTGCCCGCCTGTACGTTGCGGGCAATGGCCTCAAAGTTCGAACCGCGACCGGAAAGGAGGATTCCCAATTTTTTCATAGGAGCTGCTCGCCAAGGGATTCTGCTCTAGCATCGCCGGACCGCTCACGGCAGATCGACAATGCCCCGATCAGTATACCGGGTCAACCTTCTCCTGGCCGACAATTCTTGACAGACAACCCGGCAACCCCGGCCCACGGCCGCGGATCGGGGTTTGATATAATGTCGCGATGCAACGACATCTATTGAAAACCTTGTCTCTGGCGGCCGTGGCGGTGATGATTTCAGCGCCTGCCCTGCCGGCCCAGATTGATTCCGGAGCGCGCCAACTGGCGCACGACATCTTCAAGCAACTCGTCGAGATCAACACCACAGACTCCGTGGGCAGCACTACGGTGGCCGCTGAAGCCATGGCGCAGCGCCTGTTCGACGCTGGCTTTCTGGCGAGCGACGTGGTGGTGATGGGCCCCAACGCCCGCAAAGGCAACATGGTGGCGCGACTGCACGGCACCGGCGCGCACCGGCCTGTGCTGCTGATCGGCCATCTTGACGTGGTGGAGGCGCGCCGCTCCGACTGGACCACGGATCCCTTCCAATTTATCGAAAAGGACGGCTACTTCTACGGCCGCGGCACGCAAGACATGAAGGGTGACGACGCCATCTGGGTCACCGAATTCATCCGCCTTAAGCAGGAAGGGTTCAAACCGGACCGCGACCTCATCCTGGCGCTGACTGCCGACGAGGAGGGCGGAACGTCAAACGGCATAGACTGGCTGCTCAAAAACCATCGCGAACTGATCGACGCTGAATTCGTGCTCAATTCCGATGGCGGCGGCGTGGACACCGAGAACGGCAAGCCCGTGATCGTCTCCATGGACGCCAGCGAGAAACTCTACGCGGACTTCCAACTTACCGTGAGCAATCCGGGCGGGCACAGTTCCCTGCCCGTGCCGGACAACGCCATCTATCATCTTGCCGATGCGCTGGGCCGCCTGGAACACTTTCAATTTCCCCTTGAGCTGAACGATGTCACGCGCGCCTACTTTGAGCGCATGGCCTCCATTAAAACCGGCCAGACAGCCGCGGACATGCGGGCCATTCTGAATAACCCGCCGGACCCCGCCGCCGCGGCGCGCCTTTCCCAGGACCCTCTTCATAATTCCACCTTGCACACAACGTGCGTCGCCACGCGGCTGGACGCGGGACACGCCAACAACGCCCTTCCTCAAATCGCCCACGCCAACGTGAACTGCCGCATCCTGCCCGGACACACGCGCGAAGAGATTCGGCAGACCCTGATTGGTATTTTCGCCGATCCCAAAGTGGCGGTGGGATATGACGACCATGGCCGCGTGCTCGATAGCGCGCCCAACGCCCAGGCCCTGCCGCCGGTCAAACTGCGGCCAGACGTGATGAATACGCTCGAAAAAATTGCGGGAGAAATTTGGCCGGGAACGCCGGTTATCCCCACCATGGCCAACGGCGCGTCGGACGGGGTCTATACCAACGCCGCGGGCATGCCCACCTATGGAATTTCCGGTGTGGCCATTGATACGAACGATGTGCGCGCCCACGGCCGCGATGAACGGTTGCGCGTGGAGTCGTTCTACCAGGGCGTTGATTTCTACGACCGCTACCTGAAGGCTCTCACCTCAGGGAATTAGCGGTTGCGGAGATACTCCTAAGTGCTGTCCTCCTGGGTGATCTCACTGCCGCGGAAGGTGGGCAGGTGACGCTGAATCCTTCGTCCTGCCCGCGGCATCTTTTAACGTACGGACTAAGAATTGGGGCTCAGGAGATAGTTCATGTACCGGTGAAACACTGCTCATCGCGGGCGGGTATCGTTAGCAGGCTCGGTGGCAAAACGGGGCCAAAATAGGTAGACTTCTGTTCAGGAGTTCAACATGTCTATTCGACCCATCAAGCGAATTGTCTCGTCCAAGCCAACTCTGGAAGGGGCGGGGGTGCACTTGCGCCGCGCGTTCGGGTTTGGCAACACCTCGGATTTCGACCCGTTCCTGCTACTCGACGACTTCCGTAACGACATTCCGCAGGATTATCTTGCCGGCTTCCCCTGGCATCCCCATCGCGGGATTGAGACCATCACGTACGTTCTCGCCGGAACGGTAGAGCACGGCGATAGCATGGGAAATCAGGGCGCCATCGCCGCCGGTGACGTGCAATGGATGAC
>PLWR01000635.1 GCA_003165615.1 Acidobacteriota bacterium
AGTTAGGAGATGCCATGAAGAGACTGACCCGCGAAAAACAAGCTCAAATCGTATCAGCGCTGATTGAGGGATGCAGCATCCGCGCCACTTCCCGCATGTTTGGCGTATCGAAGGATACGGTGCTCAAACTCCAAGTAGAAGCGGGCTATGCGAGCGCTGATTATCAAGACCGCGTGTTCCGCAACCTGAATTGCAAGCGCGTCCAGTGCGATGAAGTGTGGGCCTTCTGCTACGCGAAGCAGAAGAACGTCCCTTCTGAGATGCAGGGCAAGTTTGGCGTTGGGGATGTCTGGACCTGGACCGCCATCGACGCCGATACCAAGCTGATTCCCTCATTCACCGTGGGCAACCGGGATGCGGCAACCGCAAGGATTCTGATTGAGGATTTGGCCGGAAGGCTCAAGGGCCGGATTCAGTTGACCACCGATGGACTGAAAGCGTATGCGATAGCCGTAGAGGATGCGTTCGGTTCGGAAATCGACTACGCCATGCTCATCAAGACCTACGCGGCAAGCCAAGAGGAAACCCGGTATAGCCCCGCCGTTTGCACTTCCTGCGAGCCGAAGCCCATTATGGGGCGTCCAGACCCGAAGCACATTTCGACTTCATTCATCGAAAGGTCAAACCTAAGTGTTAGGATGGGGATTCGGCGCTTCACCCGGCTGACCAATGCTTTCTCAAAGAAAGTCGAAAACCACGCGGCGGCCTTCGCGCTGTTCCTGATGCACTACAACTTCTGCCGCGTGCATACCACCCTTCGGGTAACTCCCGCGATGCAAGCCGGGATTACCGATCACATTTGGGAAGTCGAAGAGATGCTTCGGGCAATCGGATTGCCAACTGGAACGTATGAGAATTCAAACTAGGACACTACCCTAAATCGATGTTTCCGTCTCCGTTGAAATCCGCCGCGACGACGGCGCCCGGGAAATAGGCCGCGTAGGCGGCCGGGGACGAAAAGGTTCCATTTCCGTTCCCGAGAAGCACATAAACGTCCCCCGCCTCGCCCGACACGGCCAAATCGAGCTTGCCATCGTGGTTGAAATCGCCCGCAGCGATGCCTACTGGTTCGCTGGTGGTGGGCAAAGCGACCAGGGTGGGAGCCTGGAAAGTCCCATTGCCGTTTCCCAGAAGTATCGCGATGGCTCCCTGCCAGCCGCTGGTGGAACTGTAGACGCCGCTGGGAACGGCAAGGTCGAGCTTGCCATCGCCGTTAAAGTCTCCCGCCACCATGTAGCCATAGGACACTCCCACGGAAGAGTCAAGATGGGCTTGGAAAGTCCCATTGCCATTTCCCAGCAGGACGGAAACGGTTCCTTGCTGGAGTTGCGCGCCGGCATTGAGGACCGCGACATCGAGAACTCCGTCGCCATTGAAATCACCAGTGACGGCCGTCTGGGGATTGACCCCGACGGTGTAATCAACGTACGGTTGGAATGTTCCGTCGCCATTATTACTGAAAACGGAGAGTGCTCCGGTGGAGAACTGGCTGACGTTCTCGACGACGGCCAGGTCGGCTTTGCCGCTCCCGTGGAAGTTGCCGGTGGTGGCAGCGAGGGGGGAAGCGGAAGTCGAATAGTCATTGCGGACGCTGAAGGTCCCGTCACCATTCCCTAATATGACGCCAACGTTTTCAACACCGTAATAGTAGGGCGCACTAAAGGCCAGATCTAACTTGCCATCGCCATTGAAATCACCCGCCGTCAGGAAGATGGCGCCTGACCCGGCAACGATGGGAGAGGTCGCAAACGTGCCGTCGCCATTGCCTAACAGCACGTACGTAGCAGTACTCGGGGTGGTGGCTGCTGCAAACGCGAGGTCCAGGTTGCCATCACCATTGAAGTCTCCCGCCACAAACGCACCGACGGTCTTGCCCCCGGCCGTAACGTTGACCGGCGACTCGAATGTTCCGTCCGCCGCTCCGGGGAATATCCAGAAGCCGGTGTGGCTGTAATCGGTAGCCGGCACGACCACGTCCAGCGAACCGTCTCGATTGAAGTCTCCGAGCGCGAGCTCCCCAATCGAACCGGAGGTGGAGTAGCTCACATACGGCTGAAACGTTCCGTTGCCGTTCCCGAGCAAGACTGCGAGACTGCCTGCGCCCACGACGAGATCGAGGTTCCCGTCATGGTTCAGATCCGCGACTGCCACCATTCCTGGGGCTCCGGGCAAGGGAAAATCATTGGGGGCTTGAAAGGTTCCGTCGCCATTTCCGAGCAGAACAGCGACTGCCCCGGTGTAGCCGCCACCCGTACCCTCTGCAACCGCCAGGTCCACCTTCCCATCGTTATTGAAATCGCCCACAGCGGTCCCGCGGGGTATTCCGTCGAGGGCAAACATCGCGGGCTTGGTGAAGCTGCCGTCGCCATTTCCCAGGAAAATAGCGACTTCGTAACTAGCCCCCGTGCTCACTGTAACGGCCAGATCCAACCTTCCATCGCCGTTGAAATCGCCTGTGACCACGGAAGTCGCGCTAACGGCAAGACCCAGAGTGTAGTCCACGTGCGGCAGGAATGTACCGTCAGCCTTGCCCAGGAAGATTGACAGCGTACCGTTCACGGCCGCAAGATCGGGCTTGCCGTCGCCGTTGAAATCACCCACGGCTATTGCTTGCGGGGCGTTCCCGGTGAAAGTTGCCTCGTTGAACACGTAGGTTTGTGCCTGGGAGGTGGAGCTAATGAGCCCCGCGCCGATTATGGCCAGGATGAGTGTGAGTTTAGTACTGGCAAGAGATAGTCTCATGGGATTCACCTTTCGAAATATGCGGGTAGCTTGCGGCGCTCCGCCCAATTGACTTGGCGCGGGATAATGTTGCGAGATTGTTAAGCTGGTTTTTCGCAGTTTTGGCCGGGGGCATGGCCGCGGGAACAAGCCCGGTGGGGGGTACGAAATGACGGCGACAAAATGTCTTACTCATCAACCACTACTAGTGCAACAGTAATAAGCGTGGATATACTCTTCCTCCACTCCTGCTGTTGTCAAGCGAATCCTCTGGCGCGGCGCATTTTGGCATAGAGGCGCTTTGCGCCGCCCGTTGGCGAAGAGTTTGTTTCAGATCGATGACGGTTCCCGGCTGGAAATTGCGGGCCTATTATGGATGCCATAACACGCCCAAGAGTCCTCTGAGTGACCCACCTGGACCCGCGAGCGGTAAGGAACATATTCGGAGGGGCGGCTCGTCGCCTGACTGTACCCGTTCCATTCGGAACTCCAATCATACATGGAAACCTCCTGATTTCAAGATGACCACCATCGGATTCTATTGCACGCCTTGCTCGTTCGCCTCCCCGGCCACATGGCGTCCACAGTGTTGAACCGGTCGATGACGGTGGTCATCATTTGCGTAGTGACGTTGATATCGCTGAAGAGTTTCTCGTCAAAGCCCGGCTTGAGCCATGGGCCCGGCAGCAGCCCCCCGCCGCCGAGGAAACCGCGACCGTCAGGGACGGGATAATCGTAGCCGTGCACAAGAATGGGGAAAGTGCGGCCGAGATTCTTCTGACAGATGGAGTTGATGGAGACGATCATCAATCTATAGGCCGCGGCGATGCGGGTGTCGATGACGCCGGCGATGACCTGATCGTTCCATCCCGGGATGGGGGCCAAGTCGATATTGTTGATCAACATGCCGAACTCTTTGCCCGCGATGTCGTCGCCGCCGCCCGAAACCAGGATGGCCTTGGGTGTGGCGCCGAGGGCGAGGATCTTGTCCATGCAACGAGCAAATTTATCGAGCTGCCCGACCCTCGAAACCATGGTTTCGAGGGGGTCACCCCTGTGAGCCGAAGACTCGATGTTGTACCCGTAGTTGTCGTCGAGCCTGGTCAGGATGTCATGGATGGGATAGTCGAACCAGGAGTCGCCAACGGCAAGCAGATAGCCTGCCGTTTGCGCGGTAGTGGAAACGGGTGCGGAAGCGGGTGCGGCGGCTGCGGCAAGAGGAGCCTGGGTGAGCTCGGTCTTGATAGAGAGAGGCTGAGGATGAGCTGCGAGAGCCGCGGCGCGGCGTGCGCGGCTGTCTCGACGGCGCGCAAGGATTTCTTCAGCGTGCTGGTCGGCGGCCTGTTGAATTGAGGATTGATCGCTGTTTTCAGGAGAAGATGGCATTGGAATCCTCCCTATAGATTTGTCCGCACGTGGACGCTTCTTACGCTACTGTGCGCGCATAGCTCTGTCAAGAATTCTGGCCACGAGGAAGGAACAGCCGAATAACCTTTCCAACATGTCGTCAACTGACATCGTGGCAAGATGGTGCAAATCCGAGTTTCTTGCGTTGCTCAACTCAGTTCATGGGCGTGGCGCATCAATTCTCTGCCGGTTGTGCGCAGAGCACAAATTCCTGGCGGTAGCGTCCTTTATCATTCAATTTCGCAAACACCAAACAAGGGCAAGGAAATAGTTACATAACCAGACGAGATGCCAGATTGACCTGCTTTTTAATCGCCGAAACTGAGCCAGTAATCAGAGATGTGAAAAGGCCTAGCGATGGCGGACGGGTATGAGCCAGGATCAGCAAGATGGCCTGCAAAACCACGCCTAACAGACGTGAGAGCGTGACGTTCTCGAATAAACCAGAACTTCCAATACCTGCGGTTTACCCTTCATGGTTTATTGGCTCCTTGGAATAGGTGAGGGTCTTTGCAGAGCAACGGATTAAGCTATTTTTAGCTTTTCGCCGCCGGTGGGACCATTTTGCTTAGCAGAGCGGAGCCGCCGTAGTTTGCTAGAAAACCGACGGCAATCCCTCCCCAGAAGTCCGAGGCATTCACCTTTATCAGGGACTGGGCCGCCTCGATTCTGGACAGAAGGATAGTAATTATAACGCTCAGGAGAACCGAACCAGCCAGAACAATGAGCTGCTTGCCGAAAGCCTTTGCGATATCCACGACGCCGCGAGGCGCGCGATTCGGGTTTGCCTCTGCCCCGCGAAATAGCGAAAGCAGCGTAAACATGATAGCCCCCACGATCGCGCCAGATAGGATGACCGCTCTGGGGGCGGTGTAATCCGCATTGGCGGAACCGTTCGCATATGGTATTCGTCGTCCGCAAAATTCCGATTCTCCCAGTACTTTGCGTCCACTGTGACAGGATAAGTGCCGGGAACAAAGTTTATAAATCGATATTCCCGATACCACGGCACGGGGCCGCAGGACCTGCTACAGGTCGGGAAAACCGTGGAAGTGCCGCCTGGCTTGAGGTAGAGGACCTCCTTCATCGGGTCTTCAATCGCACCTCCGCCCTCGCGAGTCGCATTGGGAAACCAGCTATCGCAGGAGCACCAAAAAATCTTCTGGCCGTCTTGGTAAGTCTCTAGCGCGAACACGAACAGGACGTCACCAGCTCTCAAATAAACAGACACGGCGGACTTGTTAGTGATGTCAGCCCTCGCCCCGCCTAGATCGCCTGGGGCGATCTGCGTACCCGAGGCTCGTACGTTGATCTCAATCGCGGGTGGACTTGTTGCCTGGGGAGTCGCAGGAGTAGCGCGTTCGTTGGACTGTTTCGGTCTTTGTTGAGCTTGTATACCGCTTGGGTTGTCAAAAGCCAGAACCGCAAGCGCGAGAAGGAGCCATCCAGCGGTCCCCGGCCGCGCCGAATGGAACGGGGCAAACATGTACTCCTCCCTCCTCGGACTCTCCCTTTGAGTCCTAACCCGCAATTTCCTTTTTAGCATCTCCAAGCCCCTACTTTACACCCCGAAGGCCCGCCGTCAACGACTATTTCGAAGTGGAAGGGCCAGCGCGCCACCTGGCAGCCAGGTGTGCTCCTTCGGGATGGAGTCAGCCCGGCAGCCTGACCCGTTTTCCCGCGATTCTTCCGACACCTCGCCATCTCCCCCTGCTTATTTCCCCAGGTTTTCTCCTCCGGTTGCGGATTCTACCCGGCGGGCAAGGGCAGCAACTCGATCCGCCGTACCATCGCCCCGAAGAGTCGCCGCGTCAGGTGGCTCTCAGCCAGCAGCAGCCAGT
>PLWR01000452.1 GCA_003165615.1 Acidobacteriota bacterium
TAGTAACTGAAGATGTCGCCGTCGGAAGCGGCGTAAGCGTTGGTGACGCAGACCAGGGAGCCGTTAAAGACGACGTCGGGGATGGTGCCGCTGGCGAAGTTGCGGGCGGAGTCCATGCCCGCCAGGATGCGGCGCAGGCGCTCAAAGATGAGTTGATCCACAAAGCCGCCGCCATTATAACGAACGTCGATAACCAGCCCTTCCTTGCGAATCTGGGGGAAGAATTGCTTGACGAACGCGTTCAGGCCGTCCCCTTCCATGTCGGGGAGATAGATGTATCCAACCCGTCCGCCCGTGGCTTGCTCGACCTTGCGGCGATTGGTGCTGACCATATCGAACTGGCGCAATGCGTATTCGCTGGCGATGGGCTTCACCACCACCGTGCGCGCGCCGCTGGCAGTGGGCTGGGAGTTGACGGTGAGGGTTACATTCTGATCGGCCGTGTTCACAAACAACTCGCTGGGCGCCTGCGGCGCTTTGAGTTCGCGTCCATTCACGGCGATAAGGTAATCGCCTTCCTTCACCATCATGCCGGGCTCGGTAAGAGGAGAGCGCAAACCGGCATCCCAGTTCTCTCCCGGGTAGATTTTCTTAAAGCGGTAAAGGCCGCTGGCCGCGTCGAGTTCATAGTCAACGCCCAGAAGGCCGAGGTTGACGGGTTGCAGGCTGGGATAATCGCCGCCGCCAACGTAGGTGTGTGAGTTGGAAAGCTCGCCCACCATTTCCCCGATCAGGTAGTTGAGATCGAAGCGGTCCGCCACATAGGGAAGGAGGGGAGCGTAGCGGTCACGTTCCTTGGCCCAATCGACGCCGTTCATCGAAGCTTCAAAGAAAAAGTCGCGCTCCTGCCGCCACGCTTCGTCGAACATCTGTTTCCATTCGGCGCGCGGGTCAATCCGCATTTCCAAAGAGGAGAGATTAAGTGCGCCGTCGCCCATGTGATGGGGCGTGCCGGAAGGCTTGGCGTCGATGATTCCAAAGGTTCGGGTACGAGGTCCGGGATCATCGTCATCATCCGCGTCGCTCCCGGTTCCCGAATAGAGCAATTTGGAGCCGTCAAAGGAGAGCGTGAAGGAAGTTGCGCCGCTCAGGAGCACTTCATCCTTGCGCTCTTTCAGATCGTATACGTGAATGGCGGAGTGCTCACCCGGTACCGGCCCGGAAAGGCCGCGAATGGGTGAGGTGGCGTAATAAACTCCATTCTTGCCTGCTTGCAGCCGGACGATGTTGGAGACCGGCATGGGCACGGCCGTCACACGATTCTGAATCCCGTCCAGGTCGATGCGGAAATTCTTGGCAACGTCTTCCGCTTCCTTCTTGTCCTTATCCCTATCCTTGTCCTTATCGCCAGGCTTGCCCTCATCCTTACCAGCGGACTCATCGGGTTTCTTGCCGGCTTCATCACTCTTGGGCGCGAACGGCGATGGCAGGTCAGCGCGCAGCGTAACCAGGTATACGCGATCAGCTTTGGGATTTGAAAACTCGAAATCGTAAACGCCCAGCACCTCATTGTAGTCGCGCTGGGAAACAAAGAAGAGGTACTTTCCACCGGGGTCAAAGACCGGCGAGCCGCTCGGGGTGAAGCTAGTGGTAACGGGAGTGACTTTCTTGTCGGCGAGCGAATAGAGGTTGATGGTTTTGTTGGTATTCTCTTCCATCTTGGCGTAAGCCACCCACTTGCTGTCCGGCGCCCAAACGTATTCGGTGATGTCGAAGTACTTGCCCTGGTCTATCAACACCGGAGTCTTCTGATCAATATCGACATAGAAAAGGCACAGGTCTTTGTCGGCAAAGAGCAGCTTCTTGCTGTCGGGCGACCAGACGGGAGGCATGCGAAACATCTTCCCGTCGGTGGTGACGCGGGTCTCTTTGCCCATGCCGTCTTGCGGTGTGATGTAGATCTCCTCTTCCCCGGTACGGTCGGAAAGATAAGCGATCCATTTGCCGTCCGGCGACCAGGCGGCATACTTCTCGCGGATGCCCGGCGTTTGCGTCAGATTGCGGATGCTGCCGTCCTTGGCGGGGACGGTGAAGATGTCGCCGCGCGCGGTGAGGACGGCGCGGTTGCCTTCCGGGGAAATATCGAAGTCCGTCACATAGCGGGAGACGTTGGCCCAGTGCGGGCGCGCCAAATCGCGGTCACCGGGGAGATAGACCGTCAGCTTCTTGGCCTTCGGGGATTTCAGGTCGAAGGTGTAAAGATAACCACTGTTGGAGAACACGATCGAATCCGGCCCCAGACTGGGCCAGTCCACGTCGTAATCCTTGAAGTCAGTGAGTTGCTTCGTCTCCTTGGTCTTCAGGCTGTAGCTATATATGTTGATGCGATGCTCGGGCCCGCGGTCAGAGCCGAAATAAATGGTGTCACCGTGCCACATGGGGTAAGTGTCGGTGCCGGGGTAATCGGTGATGCGTTCATAGGTGTTGTTCTTGAAATCGTAAATGGCGATGTCCTGTGCCATGCCCCCGGTATAACGTTTCCAGGTGCGAAAATTGCGGAAGATGCGGTTATAGGCGATCTTGGTGCCGTCGGGTGAAAAGGACGTCAGCCCTCCCTTGTCGATGGGCAGGCGGGCCGGCAGGCCACCGTCAATGCTCACCGTGAACAAGCGCCCGAACCAGTCGTTGAACGTGTCGCGGCGCGAAAGAAACAGGATATGCTGGCTGTCGGGGAGCCAGTTGATGACCTGGTTGTTCGGTCCAAACCGTTCGGGCGCCGTGACGGGATCAGGGTCAAAGGTCAGTTGCTTGGGCTCGCCGCCGTCCGCGGGCATCACATAGACGTTAAAGTTGCCGTCGTATTGCGCCGTGAAAGCGATCCACTTGCCGTCAGGGGAAAATTTTGGGAAGAGCTCCAGTCCGGGGTCGGTGGTAATGCGCCGCGCCATGCCTCCTGAGGAAGAAACCAGCCAAAGATCACCGGCAGAGCTGAAAACAATCTTGTCCTTGTAAATGTCGGCAAACCGCATCAGGCGGCCCTCCGGCATCTCCGCGGAAATAGCCAAAGGCGTAGCCAGCAGCAGCCCCAAGGCGAGTAAGCGGCAAATGCGACCCATAAATTCCCCCTCCTCATTTGCGCCAGACTATGCGCCGCAGGGATTGGCCCACGCGGCTTGGCGCTAACGTAGCAGCAGAGTAGCGCAAGTTGGGGTTTCTTTCCAGAGTTCAATGCGTTCTATTCTTCAGACGTTCTGTTGCCCTAGCTCGATCCCTGCCTTCTTTTGGGGCTTTCCTTACGCTATTGTCGGGGCTTCGACATTGTTTTCTATACCAGCCTTAAAGGCCATAGTGATGGTTTCGATGTTGTCATCGCTGGCCATGAGCATATTGGTATATCGTCTGTACGGGGGCTGGGTCGCCGTAGCGCTCTATAGTTTTATTAACTATCGCATGATATCCACCTCCGTCGAGGGCCACAGCGTAGTGCCATTCAGGTGCTTGGCGGTTCGACTCCACTCGCCCGCACCATATCGAAGTCTAGGACGCTCTAATTAGAGTTACCGCTCCGGATTCGGATGACCCTCTTCGAGATAGAAACTGACACGCAGTGGCCAAGATAGAAGGTGTATACTTGGTGCCGGATTCCAAGATGACAGAAAAGAAATCGGGAACGGTGCTACTCATCGGCCGAGACACTGCCTGCGGGGCCCTGGCAGGATTGCTCGTCGGAGCCCTCGAAGGGATATACAAATACAGGTATCCCAGCTTTTCGGTTCTTCTCCAGCCTAGTGTCAGCTACGTGATTTTATTCCTGGGACCCCTGCTTAACGGTCTGATCGGCGGATTTCTCGGCTTCATTGTGGGAACATTCGTCGCCAGCCGCCGCAGCCGCTTCTGGCGCTATGTTACCCTAATTCTTGGAATGTGCCTGGTGGCTAGGCTTGTTCTCGCGATGGCAAAGGATCCCGGGGATGCCATGATCGCTTTGCTAGGCCCCTACCCGACCCCTTTCAGCATGGCCATGAGGGTTGGGGTCCTTCTAACGGGAATAGGTGGTTTCATCGCGGGGCGCCTCCTCCCTCTCAGAACTCGGAGCGTCGCGCTCGCTGGGGCTTTTACGATATCGCTGGTCGGCGTGGGTGTTTACGCCCTAATGCCCTCCGTGCGTAGGGCCGACCTTGTGACTCGAACCACCGTGCCGATAGGTAAACCCAATATTATCCTGATTACGCTCGACACGGTACGAGCGGACCACCTTTCTCTCTACGGGTATGCTCGTCGGACCACGCCGAGCCTTGAAATGTGGGCTCGCAAGGGTGTGGTGTTTGAGAACGCCATCGCTCCATCGTCCTGGACATTGCCCTCCCATGCTTCAATCTTCACCGGCTTGCTCCCTCATCAGCACGGTGCTGATTCCTTCCGCCCGCTTGACCCGAACTGGTGGACGCTCAGCGATGTGTTGACCTCACGGGGTTACGAGACCGCAGGTTTCACTTCGAACCTTGACTATGGGGGGATAGGGTGGGGATTGGGAAACGGCTTTGAGCTTTATGATGACGATAGCGGAACAGTGCGACATAATCTTAGGAGCCTGCTCTTGGGCGGCGCGATTCTCCAACACCTCTACGCGAAGTATGTGCGACCGGAACTCATGGACCGCAGGGATGCGACCCAGATCAACCGCGATGTTCTCCATTGGTATCATCACCGCTCGGATAGGCCCTTCTACCTCTTCATAAACTACTACGACGTTCA
>PLWR01000684.1 GCA_003165615.1 Acidobacteriota bacterium
ATCTATCTCCGACAGGCTCCTAGGCTGTACGGTTAAGTGATAAACGTCCGCACCCATAATCACCTGACGGAGGCGTTTATAGAGCGCAACGTTAGTAGCGGCGTTTCTTACCAAATCGGCATTCCACAGGAAAACCCGGCTGGATATCCCGAATTGGCCGTTCATCGGGACCCGAAACATAAAGTCCCACCAGCCGGGGGGGGGCTAGAGAGTGATACATCCCGATTATCCTGATCGCCGACCATCCAGTGATTGCAAACTTCCGGAATGAATTCCACCGTGCAGCCATAGCCGAGTTGCACCGATGGCCGGGGGCGCACTACGTCCGACAACCAAGTCGTGTGGGTGTGGGCCATAATTCCCAAATCGAATCTGGTCCCCCCACTCGAGCAATTCTCGATGACGAGTTGGGGATAGGCGGCGCGCAAATCATCCAGCCAGCCGTAATAGCTCGCGAGGTGATCGTGGAGCACATGTCCCCGGCGCTCGGCAAGAAGGGGCGGGTCAAAGCACTCACCGATGTCGATGTTGTAATCGATCTTCAACCACTCGATTCCATAGTCCTTCACCAACCGGTCGACGACAGATCGCGCCCATTGACTCGCCGCGGGTTTGGCAAAATTTAGGTGATAGCGTTCGTCTACAACCAAAGGGCTACGGTTGTAAGTAAGGCACCAATCGGGATGCGCTCGAAACATCGCCGAATCGACACCCAGGTTTTCGATTTCGACCCAAATGCCGAACTTCATGCCTTTGTTACGGACATACTGGGAAAGTTCCTGGATGCCGTGCGGAAATTCATCCGGGTTATGTGTCCAGTCACCCAGCTCGCGGCTCCAGTCTTTGCCGCTGAACCACCCGGCATCAAGCACAAACACCTCCGCCCCGAGGCGGGCAGCCAGATCGGCACACCGTTTCATGTCCTCAACCAGCATCTTGCCGGGGAACGGATACCAGGAATTGAACTGTACGAGCAGTGGATCATTGGTCTTGGTGCGGGGCACGACATAGCGTCGCTGGTAGCGATGAAGTTGGTTGGCTCCGTCGTCGAGGTTCCCCGCAGTGTCCGTAAATGCCACCGGCGGAAGAGCGAAAGATTCGCCCGGTGATAATTCCAGCGGCCCCCCGAAATCAGGGCGCATTCCCAGGGAGACTTGCAAGTTTTCCTCTTGCAAGGCGCGGCCACTCGGCCGCCGTGCGAATCTCATTTCCCAATTACCGGAGTAAGCAAGCTGGGCCAGGAATCGTGCTTCAAGCTTCTTGCTGTGCAGGCAAAACCAGGGTGAATACCCGTTGGTTGAACGTCCCCGAGTGGAGACAAAGGATTTCTCGCCTGCCGAAAGCTTTTCTGTCGCCAATTGCCGTTCGTGGTGCCAGCTTCCCCAGAAGTAACTGAGTTCGTACTCGCCGGCAGGCAGCTCGAACGCCAAGGAGGCCTTCCAAATCAAGCCGGACTTGCCGGAGGGCATTTCTTGGCTAGGGTCGACCCTGTTCGCTTTGGGACGCAATGAAGAGGCCGTTGCCCAAGTGTCGCGTCAAACACAGTTCTATAGAATCTATGCCGGAGGGGGATAGATGAAGGGCCACTTTATGGGCTAAAAAGCTCCGCCCGCGACCTTAACCGCCGCCCTGCCGCCACGACGTGGCTAGAGCGCCAGAAATTATAGCGGCGCTCTATGAGCGCCGATCCACGGTTAAAGATCGCTGCTTTAGGGGAATGCGCGGGAACTTATGTCCCTCCGCTTGATAACGCTGAGAAATTTCGCAGCTTTATTCCGGCGGGCATCGGAAAAGGATGATCAGAGTTCCTCCGGGAACCTGCTGGCCTTCATTTCGGGATGGCAAAGTTCCCCACAGGTGGCGCGAGGAGATTTACAAACGATTCTATTCTTAGTGCAGACGACGCAATCTGTGTTAGATTATGATGAAGAGAGTTGAAGCGACGTGCGCCGCGTGCGATTTGAGCGTTTGGCTAGATTACTGGGCCACGCTTTGAGTTCGTTGCACTGAAACGATGCTCATCATAAAGGGTTGCGGGGGGTGGGAGCATGTATACAATCCGCGATGTGGCGAAGTTAGCTGATGTTTCGATAACAACAGCTTCTGCCGTGATCAATGGAAAGCGCACGGTCAAAGAGGCATTAAGACTGCGGGTGACACGTGCCATGGAGGCACTGGACTATCACCCGGACATCGTGGCGCGAAGTCTTAAGGTCCGTCGCACCAACACCGTGGGCATCATAATTCCCGACGTCACCAATCCTTTCTACCCTGAAATCATGCGGGGTATGGCCGACGTGGCACGTCACAGTGGATATTCCGTCCTTTTCTGTGATTCAAATGAAGACGAGGAGCTAGAGCGCAGTTATTTGAGTACGCTCTTCTCACGGCGTGTGGATGGCGTGCTGATCGCACCCGCAAATCCCTATGCAGTCCGCGACCGCCTGATGCGTCAGCGTATTCCCTTCGTGCTCTATGACCGTGTTCCCCCGAACTTTCCGGGCGCGGCGGTAATCACCGACAACTTTGAAGCTTCGCGAAATGCCGTGCGTTATCTGATCGGATTGGGTCATGAGCGCATCGCCATCGTAGTCGCTACGGCGCACCTGGCTGCCCAGGTGGAACGGCTCGAAGGCTTCCGACAGGCCTTAAAGGAGGAGCACCTTGCCGTCCGCGAGGATTATCTTCGAGGCGTCGACATTACCGACTTTTCGCCGCAGAAGGGGTATCAATGCGGTTTGGAGCTGATGCGGCTCCCTGATCCGCCCACCGCGATTTTCTGCACCAACAATAGAATGACGCTGGGCGTAATGCGCGCACTTGGGGAACTTCGGATTCTGTGCCCGGAAGGCGTCAGCATCTTGGGGTTTGACGACTTTGATTGGGCTGCAAGCGCCAGCCCGCGGGTGACGACCGTTGCCCAGCCTACATACGAAATAGGGAAACAAGCGATGCAGTTACTTGTGCGGAAAATGCAAGGTGAAAAAGACGAGTTGGAGGTGGGAGGATCTCACTTGATTGTGTTGCTAAGCCAACTGCGTATCCGCGATTCAACCGCCTCACCACCCCGATCTCCTGCAGCAAAGGGCAGCCTAAAGGTTACTCCTGAGCCAGCCGTGAAACACTTGAACAGCGTCACGCAGGGGCAGGACTTATAGCTGGCCCACCTATTGCCATTCCCCCGGCTGCCAGCTACCGGCAAGACAACCTGCTCGCCCCTTATGCCGGACGCTAACGCACAAAGCTGCCCTCCCTCATGGCAGAAATGTCTCCGCTCTTCCACCGCTGCCCCATGGTTGTCCCGCCAAGCTAGGAGCGGCCGGAGATGCATTCCGGCTCAGGAATAAACAATAGCTTTGGCAAGAAAAGATTGCTGTAAGTTATTGATTTATATTCATGATTCTTTAATTTCCGACAAGCTCCTTGCCTCCTCCAAGCGCCATAGCGTGACGCATCTTTGGCCCGTCAAATGAAAAATGGAAACGTTAGTAGTTTCTTCTTGACAGGAAACAATATGCGTGTTATCCATCGGCGCTGAATTGTTGTTAGAAGCGTCCCAACATGCTCGTTTAGGGGGGACGGAACTGGCAGTGGATACTTTTAATTTAGCCTCATTGGTATTGGAGGAGTTCAATGCGAAAAAGAATGCTCATGGCGGCAACCTTTTCTATAGTCCTTGGCATATTGGTCGGCGGTGTTTGCTTCGGCCAGATTAAATCCGGAACTATCACCGGGCGGGTGATTGACAGCACAGGGGCGGTGATTCCGGGAGCCAAAGTCTCCGTGGTCGAACCCGCAACCAAGGTGGCTACGGATACGCGTACCAGCGACACGGGTGATTACACAGTTCCCTTCCTTGAGCCGGCGATCTATGACGTGACCGTGACGAAGGCAGGGTTTTCGAGCTTCACGCAGAAGGGTGTGACAATAGGGACTGGGAGTACAGAGCGAGTGGATGCCCAACTCACCGTTGGAAAAGCGTCGACGGTGGTGGAAGTCAAAGGAGCAACGGCAACCCTGCAGACGGAGACGGCAACGCTGGGGGACTCCGTCGCTTCCAATGTGATTGAAGAGATCCCCGATACAAACCAAAACCCTTATTACTACGCCACCTTGCAGCCCGGAGTGACGGGGAGGTGGGAACTGATGGACACCACAAGCGTGATGTCATTTGGCATAGGAATGTACGGGCGCAACCGAAGTTCGATAATATCCATTAACGGTGGTACGGCGGACGAGGCTAACATCAGCGTGGACGGCATCAACGTGCAAGGCTCCAACTGGAATGAAGCAAGTGTCCTCCCCAATCCCGACGCCATCGAGGAGGTCAAGACTGACACGAGTAGTTTTGATGCCTCGATTGGCCGGGGAGAAGGCGCGATTTCTATTGTCACCAAGAGCGGCACGGATCAATTCCATGGCTCGGTCTTTGGGCGGCTCCGGAATGAGGCTCTCAATGCCAACAGCTTTGCCAACAATGCGCAAGGAGTCCCCAAGCCGGTTTTCCAGGTCGGTTACTTCGGCGGGACGATCGGCGGCCCCATCAAGAAAAACAAAGCTTTTTTCTTTGTGAGTTACCAGGGAATGGTTCATAACGCAGCAGACCAAAGTTTGCTCAATGTCCCGGCCGGCAACCAAGCGAAAGGCGACTTTAGCAATACTCTTGTCAATGTGAGTGGTGTCCCCACTCAAATTCAGCTCTTTAATCCCTTTGTGGCCACGCAGGTGTCGCCTGGCCTCTGGCAACACCCGCTCATTACCGGTCCTAATGGACCATCGGATCTAACCCAGGTGGCCGATCCCAACATTGTGAAATTGTTCAGCTCATATCCCGCACCCAATCGCACGCCGATCGATGTCTATAACGATGACAACTATTTCTTCTCGGGAATCCAGACCTATCGAAGCAATAGCTGGAACTCGCGCGTCGACTATACGCGCGGTAAGCACAGCGTTTACGTGACAGGAGGGATCGAGTACGGACATATTTTTACGCCGGACCCCTGGGGGCCAACTGTCCCCTACAATTACCTTCTGGCGGGAACAGCAGCGGTTATCAGTGATCACAATCCTTATGCAGCCGTTGGCGACACGATAGTTCTTTCCCCGACGCTGGTGCTTGACCTTCGGATTGGGATGCAGCGGACTCATGCCATTAACGCTAATAAAGTGTATTCCAATTTTGATTACAGCGCGGTGGGGTTACCCGCGAGCGTCCAGTCCATCTTGCTGATACCAGGAACCGCGCCCAGCACGCAGCAAATTGGCAGCAATAACGCCCCGTGGACTTGGCTTGATCAGTCGTATAATGACCACAAAAACCAGCACCAAACGAACTGGGATTTGGCTGCCGGTGCGACGAAAGTCAAAGGGAACTGGACGCTTAAGTGGGGCGGTGAGTATCTTGCGGATTTTAGTAATTCTCCCAACCCTTTTTACACAGGGTCAGCGTATGCGAACGACGGATGCGCCGGCTGCGAGTACGGCGATGCCAGTAGCAATGCCGTTGCCCAAGATACAAACCCTGCAATTTCTGGTCTTGGCGTGGCAGGCCTACTGATGGGCGCAGGCTATTTTAGTACACTGCTGTCCAAGATAATCGCTA
>PLWR01000009.1 GCA_003165615.1 Acidobacteriota bacterium
GCCAGCAGAAGCTCTTCTTCCTCCCCGAAGCCCACACCGACTTCATCTTCGCCAATATCGCCGAGGAGATGGGCCTGATCGGCGCCATCGCACTCGTCGCGCTCTTCGTCGTCTTCGGCATGCGCGGCCTGCGCACATCCTTCCGCTCGCTCGACCCCTTCGCCCGCCTCGCCGCCTTCGGCATCACGATGACCCTCCTGCTGCAAGCCTTCTTCAACATCAGCGTGGTGCTCTCGCTGCTGCCCACCAAAGGCATTCCGCTCCCTCTGATCTCTTCCGGCGGCACCTCGCTCTTCTTCACCCTGGCCAGCATCGGAGTACTGCTCAACATTTCCAGGAAAGCGGACTGAGAAAGGACGCCGCGCCGTAGGCGCAGTGTTTATTAGCCCCGCGTTTCAACGCGGGGTGAGAGGCCCCCAATACTCAATCGGAGTCCCGTAGGGACGGCGCAGGGACATTCCGGTGGAGGTTCGCTTCGTATGGCGGCCACTGTTGACCGATGCGGACGACGAAATGGTGCTGGAAGCGGCGATTAACGGGCAGGCCGAGGCGATTGTGACGCATAATAGAAGAGACTTCGAGCGCGCGGCTGAACGCTTTGGAATTGCGGTTTTGTCGCCGGCGGAATTGCTTGAGCAGATCAGGCGAAAAGGGAGGGAAGCATGACGCGTGTCTTCGATCTACCGAATTCGCTCGTGAAACGGGCCGAGGAGCTGGCGCGGGAAGATGGAGTCTCTCTGGATATTTGGGTAACCTCCGCGCTGGCGCAGAAGATCGGCGCGGTCGAAACCGCCGCTGCCTTCTTCCAGCGCCGCTCCGCAGGCGCAGGCAAAGGGCTAACTTCCTACCGCGACCTCATTCCCGATCAACCTCCCATGCCGGGGGACGAGTTGCCACAGGCGTGAGCTTTTGGCGTGAAACTACCGGCTGATTGGGAGATGAGAAGCCGCTGGTTTTTGCAACAGGCTCTTCAGATTGACATTTCCGCGGTAGTGTTGGTATAAAGTACAAAAGGTGATCTACATCACAATTCTGCCTAAATCACAGTTCAGAAGTCAGCTGCCGAGGAAAGCGCAGATTTATTCGGCGGCATCTGTAGTACCACTCCAACCGAGGCGCCGAGGGCGCAATTTGAAAGAGGTGATTCCTTGAGGATAAGCAAATTGGGTTCGGTTTCCCAGTGGCACTCTGTGGCCATCGTTACCATCGTCGCCATTCTCGGCACCGTGGCTGTTCAGCCAGCCCTCGCAGAGCCAATTGGACTTCAGAATCAATGGTGTCTAAACCCCCCGGCAGGGTCAGGGTTTTGTGGAAATACCGGGATGCAAACGTCGGGCCCCATCACGAATACAATCAGCAATACATTTGTCTTTGGCCCGGGCGCGGTTTTTACCGGATCGATGACCGAAACATCCAATTATGGCAACCTGTCCGTGAGCGGATCCGGCACGGCGACCAACAGCGCCACCGGAGGTGCACTTGGCCATGTCGGGACGTATGATTCTCCCGGGTTTGAAGTTGGGGGGGTTCCCTTGGCATATTACACAGAAAACATCACGATAACCGGTACCGGGCCTCAATTAGTTCAGTTCACGGACGTCTTCACCTCCTCCATTTTTTCTACTGCAAGCGCTCAAGCTTCCCTCTCCGATGAAATACAAATCTTGGACTACAGAGGCTCCCTCTGGCTCAATACTCTCAATAGCTCGGGAACGGCAACTGAGGACCTTACGCTCAATGGGGGGGACCAGGTTACGATCAGAGAGGGAATTCTAGGCGGGGGGAGTGCATACGCCCCCAACGCAGCGCCGCCCGCAATCTCGCCCAATTTCAGCTATTCAGGCGCGGGGCCGCTTTATATTGACGTGCTGACGCCAGGTGGCGGCTACATCGCCGAGAGTGGCACGTTGTATCCTACCTTCGATAGTTCTGTGACGCCTGAGCCTGGCTCTTTCTTTTTGCTGGGTTCCGGGCTGATCAGCATTGCTGGCTTTGTCCGTTCCCGGCAGGTGGCCCGGTCATAAAATAACCAAGAATCGCTGTGCCCAATTCATCCACAGTTTTATCGTGGATGAGTGGGAGACCACGAAACTCAACCCATCTGCCGAAGGCCGTTGGCCGCACCGTAGGTGCTTGCAGATAATTACCGCCCCTTCCCGCATACTATCCATGAGAGTTAAGGATTGGCGATGGAAAGGAATCCCAAGCAGCAAAAGCAGGGTGAATCAAACTGCCTGGAGTCTTTCACTTTCATGCTCCCTGATCCCCGACTCGCCGTCCACGATTTCATCAACCATTTCACTGACCATTGGCCATGGATCCCTGTAAATGGCCACTGATCACAGTTGTGTATCCCACCCCCCTTGGTCGGTTCCAGCCGTTTTTCGCGAAGAAATTTCGTGTAAGACGCCTGGTATCAATCAGATAACTTTTCTTGCTGTTGATTAACCGGTAATCACAAATCCCGAAAAACGACCCCTTTTTAGCCAAAAAATGGCCGTTTTGGGCAAAAAGGCCGCTTTTTCTCCCCTTTTGCGCGCCTCGCCTCCGCCCTCTTGACAATTCCTATGCTCCGGGGATGCCTCCATTCGGCGAGTGGCCAAAATCCGCCCGTTAAAGTTAGTTACCATAATGAAAGCATCAGAACATCAGGCTTGGACGCTTGAAAGGAAACGAATTGTCCCAACTGCGCGTACTCATCGCCGGCGGCG
>PLWR01000644.1 GCA_003165615.1 Acidobacteriota bacterium
GATTGCAAAGGCTTCTTTTTTAGCGTCCGATACGCTACATAATAAATGGAAATACTCTAAGCAATTACTCGGGATAGGACAACCTTGCCCCACATACCAGCCAGCGGCTTCATCGTGGTCCGAAAACCTACGGCAGACACAAAGGACAGCAATTAGACGCCAGCCCGGTGCTTAGTCTCCGGCGTACTTTTGCTTGACAGTCAAGTACGCCACCCGGTCACCCACTTGGAGGCGTGGTGCGAAATTGCCTGCTCGGCATCATGCCGTGATGGAAGGGAAACGTGATTCGAAATCAGGTTCGCGGCGGCACGACCCGTCAATGAACGGCGGCAAGCCGCAGCGCTTTGCCGCTATACGCCCTTTGGCAGTTTGGACGAGAGGTCGGAATGTAGCTAGAAAGCACCGTGTGGTCATGGTCGTCGTTCGTGCTACCAAAAGTTTCCGCGCTCAATCGCCGCGCGTTCCCAATCCTAATCGGCCTGAGACAATATCGCCGACGGCAAGCGGCCGGCAGCCGCGCTGTGGTGCCAACTTCTTCATGTCCCCAGCCTGCGCTCACGCTTCGGCAACCACCGGGTTTTGCAGCACTCCGATGCCTTCGACTTCCACTCGCACCACGTCTCCCAGCTGCAACCAGCGGGGCGGCGTGCGAGCCGCACCGATGCCCTCCGGCGTTCCGGTGGAAATTACGTCTCCCGGTTCCAAGGTCATTACTGCACTGATCGTGGCGATCAGTTGAGCAACGGGGAAAATCATTTCCCGGGTATTCGCGGATTGGAGTTCCTCGCCGCCGATCGCGACCCGCAGATTGAGATTCTGTGGATCCCCAACTTCGTCAGCCGTGACTAGGGCGGGTCCCATCGGCGCAAACGTGTCGAAAGATTTGCCCATCGTCCACTGGCTCGTCAGGTGTTGGTAGTCCCGAGCGCTGACGTCGTTGGTGACGGTGTAACCACCCACGCAGGTCAGGGCTTCGGAAACGGGGACCGCCTTGCACCGCTTGCCAATGACAACCGCCAACTCTCCCTCATAGTCCACCTTCTGGGAGAGCTTGGGGAGGACGATCGGTTCTCCTGGTCCGATGACGGTATTGTTGTATTTCGCAAAAATGATAGGGTACGGGGAGGCGCCTGCTTTCGCTTCCGCGGCATGCGACAGGTAATTCTGGCCGATCGCGATAATCTTGCCAGGGCGAGGGATGGGGGCTTTGAGAGTCAAGCCGTCCAAAGCGAAGGCTGCCTCCAAGGGCGCCCCCGCCAGCGCCTTGGCCGCCAGAGCGAGCGCCGTTTCGCCTGATTCCAAGAAGGCGATCATCTGCCCCGGCAGCCGCGGCTCGATCCGGTTCAGGTCAAATACCAACTCCCTGGGTCCGGCCGACCGCAACGCTCCTAATCGGATATGACCTTCGTGAACAAAACTAACCAATCTCATGTTTATTACCTCGGCTCTGAAAATGTGAATGCACTTTGCTATTAAGATCGTACCCTTTCCCCATTGCAAGTTGCAGGGGCGCCTCTGGGGGGCCCTGGGGCAGGGCAAGCCCCGCCCCTACAAGACATGTACGGAGACCCTTCTCGTGGTGTTTACCAATGAAGAACTGATGTTGGCGCGAGAGACCCACCGAGTCTTGGCGGGCGCACAGGCAGTCTGAGCCGCCCCCTCCGCAATAGGTCTCACACCATGCTCCAATCCCAGCACTCTACCAAAGACCTGAACCGGCGGTCTGCAGCACGTCCACGCCAAGTTGTTGCATCATTCCGAGGGCGTTCCAATTGGCCCAGCTTTCCGCCACTTTGCCTCGCGAAAGGCGCGTCACCGTGATGCCGGTCACGGTGACGCGTTTGCCGGTATCGGGGACGCCGAGAAACTCGGCCTTGTGCGTGCCTTGCGCTTTCCAAAGGATCACGACCTTGTTGCCTTCTTCCACCAAATCCTCAATGGTGAATTTGATGTCTGGAAAGGTGGCCCGCACTTGCGTGACATGCCGCTCATAGGATTGTATCCCGGGCTCATGCTTGATGATGGGGTCATGCATGGTGTAATCGTAGGAGAAGATTTCACCCGCAACCCTAAGATTCCCTTTGTTCCATACTTCCGCAAAAAGACGACGGATAAGTGCTTTGTTCTTAGATGGCATCCATTGCCTCCTTCCCAAGGCCGGTCAAGCTTATATCCATAGGTTCTCCATTGCAAGGACTCGACTGATTCTGGGATGTGTACTGGATTTGACCCGATTTGAACAGAGATCCGCTACAGTTTTACTACAGTGAGCCCTGGGGTCATTTCCCCATCCCTGCCACGGAGCCATTCGCTGTGGACTTCTCCGATCGGATAGGAGGTCGAAACGACAGGCTTCGGTTCGCGGGGATTGCAAGGACTCTCAGAATATCGGGTATCCCAAGGTCTGGTATGCGTGCTCGTCCCTCCGGCCGCCAATGGCGGAGCCTAACGGGGGCTCACGTGGTATGATTCTCCGCGGGAGTCAACAGCCATTCTTCATCCCTAAGAAATGTACAGGTATATGAAGCCTCTCGAAGGGTTTCGTATTCGGGTCGATTTCCCGTCCCTCATCATAATGCGGCCGGAATTCCATTCCCAGCCCACGATACTTTCCACCCGCCACCCGGTTGTAAGGCAACAGATCAACCCGCAGCACCCTGGGGAGCGTTTGCGCAATGTCCGCAATCGCCGCAAGGTTTTCATCGGTGTCGGTCACACCCGGAACTAACGCGACACGAATGACAAAGGGAACGTTAAGTTCGCCGAGTAGTCTCAGATTAGCAAGGATCAACTGATTGTCCACTCCGGTGAACTGCCGGTGCAGTTGAGGGTCCATTATCTTCAGGTCGTAATAGAACAGGTTGCACTTCTCGGCAAGCAAGCAGAAGGCCTCCGGGGGGGCATGGCCCGACGTATCGAGAATGATGTGAACGTCCGGGAGGAGGTCACATACCTCGGCGACGAATTCAGCCTGCATCAGGGGTTCGCCACCGGAAAAAGTAACGCCGCCCTCGTTGGCGCGCAGAATGTCGGCTTGGCGGTTCAGAAGGGCCGCCAACTCCGCCGAAGTGTACTCGCGCCCCACCACCCGATCGCCTGCCGGCGCGTGCATCGTCTGAGGCAGCGGCGACTGGCCTTCCGGGTTGTGGCACCACGAACAGCGGAGCGGGCATCCCTTAAGGAATACCGTCGTCCGAATGCCCGGGCCGTCGTGGACGGCGAAATCTCGGATATCAAAGATGCAACCCGATCTCATGACCCTTTTCTCGTGTACTCGGCCAGTCTAACCCAGGTGGTCGACGCGGCAGAGCCGCTGGCCACTACCTCTCCAATCGAGCATTATTTGGACAATCTTGACCTCACCCCACTGAGTAAATGTGCCTCGAGATCACATGTTCCTGGTACTCTGGAGCCAGCTCGCAGAAGTAGCCGCTCCATCCCCACACTCGAACGATCAGGTTCTTGTGCCTTTCGGGGTGCTGCTTTGCATCCAGCAACGTCTCCACATTCAACGTATTGAGTTGCAGTTGCTGGGCGCCGAGTTGGGCAAAAGTACGGATCAGCATCGCGACTTTGCGCAGCGACTCGGGTTCGCGGAAGACGGTATCCGAAAGTTCCAGCGTAATGGGTCCACCGTTGAATACCCGTTGATATGGGATCTTGGCAAATGATTGCAGAACACTGATGGGCCCGGGCACACAAGCATTGGTTGAAGGCGCCAGGTTGGCGCTCAGAAATTCCCCCTTCTTGCGCCCCTCGGCGGTAGCTCCCACCACGGGATCGCGCCTGCCCCTCTGTTCACGCACCAGGCGCAGGTAGTACATCGCCGAGCCGGTCCCCGGCCGCACCCTTCCTCCCCGGCCGTTGTCTTTAATCTCGTCGCAGGCATCGGCGAAATACTCAAACAAGCGCACCAGAAGCTTGTCAGCCTCTTCGATGTTGGCGCCCACTTTCGGAGCCTCATCGCTAAGCTTTTTGCGCAGCGGCTCGTAACCCTCGAAGTTTGCATCGAGCGCGGCGATCAGCTCGTCTCCCCCCACACTCTTCTCGTCGAAAACGAAGCGCTTCACCGCCGCCAGGGCATCGGCGGCGTTCGCCGAACCGGCGCCGTGAACGCCAAAATTGTTGTATTTGAGCCCGCAGGACAAATCCCGCCCGCGCTCCAGGCAGCCGTCCATCAAGACCGAGTAGTAAGGAGCAGGAGGCAGGAGCAACTTCGCATAGGATCCCACCACGCGCCGCACCTGTTCCCGAATGTTTTGCGCGACGCGGGCACAAATCGCCTCGAAATCTTCTTGCGCCGCCACGCCCTCGCGCAGCGCCTGATCCACTGCCGCCGGCAGGGAAACGGCCCCGATGTTCACCACTTCCATTCCCTCGCCGGGGATGAGGAACTCCCAGCATGCGGCCACACTGTAATCGCGCGCGTCCCGGCGTTCGTATCCGTGCGCCGCCAGGGCGGGAATCACCACCGCGTCGTTCGAGTATTGCGGAAAACCCAGACCCTTGCGCGTCAACTCGGCGGCCAGGGTCAGCAATTCCAGAGGCGTCTCGGGATTGATCCGCAAATTGATCTTGGGATCGATCATGCAAGTGTACAGCGCGGCCCGGAGCGCGATGACGGTCAGCAAATTTACCCCGTCGGCGCCGTCCCTCGTCACGCCTCCCAGCATGAGCGACTGCCCGTTGTCGCCTTGTTGAACACCTGGGTAAAGATCACTGTCCTTGTTGAGGGCAATGAAAAACTCGGCGATCAGTTCCTCCGCTCCTGCCACATCGAGGCGCCCGGAATGGAGATCGGCATCCAGGTACGGCCAGAGATACTGATCAAATCGGCCCAGACCCACGTGATAGTGGCCGGCCATCCAAAGGACGGAATGCAGGATTCTCAACGCTTGCAAGGCTTCCCGAAGGCTTTGGGCGGGGCAGGCAGGCACCCGGCGGAGGACCGCTGCGACGTCCGGCCGCCCGGCCCGCTCTGCGGCCTCCGCATATCTTCCGCTCAGTTCCAAAACTGCATCGATAGTTTCAATCGCGGAGTCCAGAAAGGTGACCGCCTCGGCGTCCTGGATGAATCCTTCCTTCGCCTCCCACGCCGCCTGCCGCCGCGCTAATAATCCCCGGGAAAGTACCATTCCCCAATCGGCACAGATGTTGTTGATCGGCCCGACTTCATGGAGCAATCGCCCCTCCGTGAGTTTGGCCCAGTCACCCGCGCTGTAGATGGGCGGCACGCAAGGCGTGGTGCGGGTAAAAACGATTCTCTCGTCCGCCTCGATCACGGGCTGGTCGGCCTGGCACATCCGCCGGACGAGCCGGGCCGCGCGCTTGATCCAAGGCAGGCCTTCCGCTTCACACTCGGCGAGCACGTCCGGCGCCGAGCTCAGCCGGTGGTGCTTGTGTTCACCGTTTCGGACCCGGGTTTTCATGGCATCCAAGCGCGTCGTGTCAAAGGAGACATGGGCTGGAATCGCCATCTCCACAACAGGCTCAGACTCGATTTTGCTTCTCATGATGGGGTCTCCCGCCCCCGGTGGGGGTCAAAACATGCCGATGAAGGTTTCAGTCGCCATCCCGTCGCCCTTACTCCAGGTTGGCATGACCCTTCCATAGTTCTTCATCATGCAATCCTTTGCTCTGCTGGATCAGCATCGCCACAACATCCCCGTAAAGGTGCAGCACCTGATCGAACAGCGTGCTCATCATCTGGATCGAGGCAATTCCCGCGGCGGGATCGTTCTTCGTGGGGCAAGGCAGGTGCACGGCAAAGTCGCTGAGAGATTTTATGGTGGATGCCTTCGCCGAAGTAATGATCCCCAGCCGGGCTCCCTTGCTCTTCGCGATGCGGGCGATTTCAGCAGGGAGCTTGCTCTCTCCCGAACCGCTGGCAATGAGCAGAAGATCGCGAGGCGTAATTGGTTTCTCCGTGATCGAACCCACCACCTGGCAGTCAATGCCCAGGTGTCCAAGGCGCTTGCCCAGGCATTGCAGCGCCAAGAAGACGCGGCCCACGGCGAAAATAAACACCTTTTGGGCGGCGAGCAATTCGCTGATGAGGCGATTCGTCTCTTCCGGATCGACGCGTTCGAGCACTGCTTGCACTTCGCTCGAAATGCGCCGCGCAATTTCGGATGGAGTCATTATCGTCATAGATCAGTCCTTCACCCATTGCCGCCAGTACTGCACCGAAGCATGAAGGTTCTCCTCGAGTTTGTACTCGTCCGGATAGTACGCCCGATGGCGGATCTCCAGCGCCAACAGGATTTCGTGGCCGGCGCCGGACTCGGCCACCGCTTGCAGGATCTGCGGCGGAGTAATGTCACCCCGGGTGTTATAGCGCTCGATGAATGGCCAGTGATGACTGCCCTCGGCATTGCACTGCTGAATATGGATCAGCGGTGCGACGCGCCCATACTTGCGAATCCACGCATAGGGATCGGCTTCCGGCGCTCCGGGCACTTCCTGATTACGATGGCCAACGTCCAGACACAGACGCATGGGGATCGCCATCGATGCCAGACGCGCCAGCACCTCATCATTCTCGGCAAAGGTGGCGCAGGTTTCGCGCGGCGTGGAGGTAGTTTCGTAAAGTAAATACTGCAATCCGGCCTGCCGGGAATACTCCGCCAGCCGATGGTAGGCCGCAATGGCGCGGCTGATAATCTGCGCGCGCCGCTCGGCATTCTGCTGCACACGCGTCGTGGTGATGGCAAAACAGGTGCCGAACCCCTCTCCACCCAGCGCCGCGGTGAGATCGGCCATGCGCTGGTAAAACTTTTCGTACGCCGCTGCGACGTCGTCGTCCGGATGCCCCAGATAATTCTGGTGATGATTGTGGCCGCCGAAAGCGCATTTGATGCGGATACTCTTGCAATCGCAGCACGCCCGGGTGCGCTCCACAAGACCCTGTTGCACCTTCCCAGGGAGCAGAAAGTCAATCAGATCGAAATTGAATTGGACGCAATGGACACCGCAGGAAGCCACAAAGTCGGTCCAAGCCTCGGGTTCCAGGTAACGATTCGAGAAACAATTAAGATCAAATCCTAGCTTGACGTTCAAGTGCGTTCTCCTGGATGGATGACCACCTTGATGGCCTTGCGGCTCTCCACGGTTTCGAAGGCCGTGGTGATTTGCGGAAGGGGAAAAGAGTGGGTGATATACCGGTCGGCGTGAACCTGGCCCGTGGCGATCAGTTCCAACGCTTCGCGGTTTTGCCGTGCCAATGACGATGAGGCTCCCCCCACAAGAAATTCCTTGTAATGGATCGCGTTGGCGTTCGTCGTAATGAAAGAGTTGTCCTTCGGCAGACCACCAAAAAAATTCAGTCGCCCCCGCGGCGCCAGGAGCCCGAGCGCCTGTTCTTGAGCGTCCTTCGACGGCGCGCAGACGAAGATCACATCGGCGCCCACTCCTTCCGTTTCCTCCATAACCGCTTGTTGCAGGTCCTCGTCAGCAGAAGCGATGATGCGATCCGGTGAAAAACGCAGGGCCACATCGAGCCGGTGACGGCTGCGCTGGGTCAGGAGGACCTTCTTCGCCCCCTTGCCTTGGGAAAGCTCGATCATCATGCACCCCGCCGGCCCCGCACCCATGATGAGTACCACGTCGCCTTCTCTTACCGGGGTATTCTCCTGGGCGTTCAGGCAGCACGCCAGTAACTCCGACATCGACGCATGATCAAAGGAAACGCCCTTGGGGATGTGATTGACGAAGCCGAGCTTGACAACGTTGGGGGGGGGAACCATGTATTCGGCAAAGCCGCCGTCCGAGGCGTATCCAATGGAAGGGCACGGGTGAATGCAGACGTTGCTATGCCCCGTGCGGCAATAGCGGCATTCACCACAACCATGGCCCGGTGCGGCGCAAACCCGATCTCCTTCCGAGAGGCCGGTGACGTTCTTGCCGACTTTGATGACCATTCCGGCGATCTCATGCCCAATGACAATGGGATAGCGGGCCCGGGAATCGCCTTTGCGAAAGATGCGCACATCGGAGCCGCAGATCGCGCAGGCTTCAACTTTGATGAGCAGGGAATCATCGCCCGGAACGGGGACCGGCTTTTCCACCAATCGCATCTGTCCCAGACTTTCCACTTGCGCCGATAACATCCAACCCTCCATTAAGAAACTGTGAACATCACCTTGCAATAGAACATTTCCTTGCGCCACATCGCGGCAATCATTTTCGGTCCCGAGGCGAGTTCGATTCGGTCGGAGATCATGGGGGCGAGCACGAATCGGCCGGCATTTAACGTGTCGAGCAGGAACGCCCGGTCCTCCCGCAGGTCGTAGCCCCAGCAACCCCTAACGTCCATTTCCTTGCGCATCAGTCGCTCGAAGAGGTTATGGGGGATGACGGTATCGTTGACCTCGCGGCCCACGATGGTCAATGTGGCGCGCGCTTCCGCTCGCTCGATGCCGGAGACCAGCGCCGCGGTGGACCCGGCAGCTTCAAAGATGTGGGTAAATTGACCCAGCTTGATGAAGTCTTCCGATCGCGGATTGACCGGGCGCGCGATCCCGCAGGCCGCCGCGACCTGTAACGATTCTGCGCGGAGATCCGCCAACACCACCTCGCTCGCGCCCAGCAGTTTCGCCCATTGGGCGATCAAGATGCCGATGGCGCCACCCCCGAATACGAGCACGCGCGCGCCCGGCGGCATGGCGGACCGGCGCAGGACATGAAGAGTCACGGCAATCGGTTCAATGAATGCGGCTGCCTCGTCGGTCGTCGCAGCGTTGAGCACGAACAGGTTCTCCGTGGGGACGACACAATACTCGGCAAAGCCACCGTCGCGCCGCGAGCCGACGAAATCATAATGCGCACAATGGAAGGGGCCAACCTCGCAGCCGGGGCAGTGCCCGCAGGGAATGATGGGCAGCACGGTGACACGGTCGCCGGCGCGGACGGCGGGCGAGAGGGCCTCGACGACCGTACCGGAGAATTCGTGACCGGGAATCAAGGGATGATGATAAGCGCCGGTTTGCATAACGCGGGGAAGGTCCGAGCCGCAAATTCCCGAAGCCTTGACGCGCACCAGCGCCGTCCCCTCCATCAGCACAGGCTCCGGCCAGTCGGGTTCATATCTCAAGGCCTCTGGGCCGTGCAAAACCAGAGCGCGCATAGGCTATCTCCTCGCCAACGGCAGGCATCCTGCCAGCTTCTGTACCGATGGCAGCATGGTAACGCCCGGCATGCCGCAACCAACCCTCCGGATAGCCGGGTGGATAGACCTTCAAACCGGAATTCGGTTTCTGGCTTTCCGCCGCCTGAAAGTATACACCCGCTTGCCTCCAACCGAGCCCGTTGGTTCATGACGCTCAGTGAGGCCAAAGAGATCATCGATGTGGACTTTCTCCTGTGGATTGGTACAAAATCCCGGCCAGATCAGTCGGCGACGCGGATCATCGTCCCTCCCCTCTCGCCGAAGAAGAGGACACTGAAATGACTTCACGCGAAAGAGTCGTCGCCGCCATAAACCACCATGAGCCGGATCGGGTTCCTGTAGACATCGGTGGTGGTTCGAGCACCAGTATCTCAGTGGAAGCAAATGAAAGGTTGAAGCGGCACCTAGGCATGGAGGGCAGTAGTGCTGAGCTGAGCAAAATTTTTCGAGTGGCGGCCTTGGATGAGAAAGTCATGCAGCGCCTGGGCAGCGATTGCCGTCCTCTCCGCTCGAAATCGGCGCGGCGATGGTCGCCGCCGCCCTCCGAACCTGGCACGCTGGTCGACATTTGGGGAGTCACCTGGAAGCGACAACCAATTGGAGAGAGTGGTTACTACTGGGAGATTGCTCGAAATCCATTCGCCGATGCCACTATCGCGGATCTCGACCACTTTCCTTGGCCCGACCCGCTCGACCCGGGTTTTACCTGCGGCCTGCGAGCGGAAGCCGCATCGCTTTTCACCAATACCGAATATGCCATTGAGGCAAGCAGCGGCTTTTGCTCTTTCTGGGAAGTGGCATGTAACCTGAGAGGCTTTGAGCAACTGCTGATGGATTTGGTGGTGAATCCAAGCTTCTTCGAGGCACTGATGGAGAAAGTGCTCGAGATCAACCTTGCCGTCGCGGAGCGGTTTTTGCAAGAGGCGGGATCGTATATCCAGGTCTATCGAGCCGCCGACGACCTTGCCACACAAGAGGGGCTCCTGATGTCACTTGAGATGTACCGTTCGCGACTGAAGCCCTATCACCGGAAGTATTTCGACTTCGTCAAGTCGCATACCGCAGCGGCGATTCTTTACCACAGTTGTGGCAACATGACGAACCTGATTGATGATCTGGTCGAAATCGGCGTTGACGCCATCAATCCTGTGCAGGTGTCAGCCATGCCGGAGACCGCCAGGTTGAAGTCCCAATTCGGGGACAAGATCACCTTCTGGGGCGGAATTGACACGCAACACGTCTTGCCGTATGGGTCAGTGGGTGAGGTGACGGCGGAAGTCCGCAGGCGCATCCGCGACCTTGCGCCAGGAGGCGGTTTCGTTCTGAGCGCAGTACATTCCATCCAAGCCGACGTGCCACCGGAAAACATTTTGGCCATGGCAGATGCTGCCAGGAGATATGGCAGCTACCCGATTAGCATTTAGGTGTTTTTCGCCTCTAATCCGAAGGCGTTTGCAGGCGGAGAAATTTCTGGCTTATCTAATTAAAACCATAAGGAAAAGATGGTAGGCCTGGAGGGATTCGAACCCCCGACCCACCGCGCGATGAAGATGATTGGAGAGTGCGGCGTAGTGGAGGAGCTGAAGAACCGCTTGAGCTTATTCTTGTCAGGCCTCTCGAAAGACCACGGAGAACCCGTATCCGTCGTGGTTAAAGGTTCCACCTCAGCCGGAAAATCGAATCTGGTCGGCGCCACAATTGCGTTCTTTCCACCTGAGTCGGTCAGCACACGTGCGAGCATGAGCAAGCAGGCCCTCGCTTGTGGGAAAGACTCTCTCGAAGGGAAGATTCTCTATTTTTATGAATACCGTGGAGCCAAAGACGCCCAGTTTCTGATTCGCCTCCAGCAATCGGAAGGGATAATCGCCCATGAATTCGCGACTGTCGCTGGCCAGAAGCGGAGCACAAAAGTTTCCCAAAGAATCGGTTTTCCCGTGACATGGACAACGACTACTCAGGTTCGAGTTTACGCCGATGATGAAACTCGCAATCTCTCCCTTGCCGTCGACGAGTCACCAGCCCAAACTCTTGCAATCGTCCAGGCACAAATAAAAGGGAAAACCAAAGCATCAAAGTCAGACCTGCTTATCTGGTATGAAGCGATTCGCCTGCTAGGGGAGTACAAAGTCTCGGTCCTCTTCCCAAATTGGTTAATGTTTGTTGCCACCGAACTTCCACTTAGCCAGGTCCGCGTGAGGCGAGATTGGCGCGCTTTTCTTGCTTTATGCAAAATCATTACGATTTGCCGGTGCTGGTCGGACTCAAAGCAACGCCCAAAGGAGATTACTTTCAATTTCCCCGACGATTGCATTGCCTACCGAATATTAGCGACGGCATTCGCTTCGACAACTCACGGGCTGCGAGAGCAGGAACTCTCCATCGCAAATGCTGTGAAAAAGCTGTACGCGTAGATCAATCGGCCCGTCACTGTTCGGGAAGCAGCCACACAACTTGGATGGAAAGAGCCCCATGTCTACAAATTTGTGCCCAGCGCTGTTAAACACACCCTTATCCAATATGAAGGTGGAACGAAACAAACAAATTTGAAGCGACTAATACCCGTTCCTGGTCCACCGAAAATCTTTCTCCCCTCACCCGGTATGTCTTCGAGGAGAACGATGAAATCGGGGTCACCGTGAGCTACATCGATCCGCTCACAGGGGCCGAACAGAGATTTACGCGTTCGAATAACACTCCGGCCCGCCGACACTATCGGAGAACACCATGAGCACAGATATCCGTGAGCGATTGCTCCTGAACATTAAAGAAGTAGCAGCATTAACGGGGCTTGCCGTCGGGTCAATTTACCACCTTGTTAGCCAAAAACGAATCCCGGTTGTTCGACTTTCAGCCCGTTGCATTCGTTTCCGACGGTCAGATTTAGAGAAATGGATTGACGGCCTGAGTCAGCCCACACGAGACGAAAAAGACTGAGGCAGTCTCAGGCATTCTAAGGCACCCCGAGGGCAAAAGGATGATAACTAATCAGGATACAATTCTGAGCAGTTCTGCGCACCCCTCCAAGGGAATACCAATCTCGGTCATTCTAGGCCACCAGTCCAAGGGAAACACCCTCAGGAACGGCCACTGAGGGCCTACGTTTCGTCAGGTTTTGGCTGCCACCCCGTTGGGCCCACGCCACCGGACAGCGGGCGGTCCCCACAACTTTCAGAGAGGGGTCAATATGTGGCATTAACTACAGAGGGATTATGACTATAAAGATACATTATAGTTATGCCATCTCTATATAGGCAAAAGGGGTGACACACATGCCAGAAACCAAACCATCGGCAGGAGTCTACGTCAGGGTCTCAACCACAGAACAGACCACCGAAACCCAGGAATCAGAACTCATACGGTACGCTGAGAGGCGGGGCTGGAAAGTGTTCAAGGTTTATGCAGACAAGGGGCAGTCAGGCGCAAGGAAAAGCCGCGCTGCCCTGGACACGCTAGAGCATTTCCATTTATTGTGTAGCGTATCGGGCGCTAAAAAAG
>PLWR01000543.1 GCA_003165615.1 Acidobacteriota bacterium
CGGAAAGATTTGCACTTCAACCTTCAGCCTTCACCGTATTCCGCCGCCCCCGACACCTCCTTAGTTCTGCGCCCCCCGCGCCTCGGCGGCGAACGCATGCTAGGCTCCAACACTTGTTTTTGCAGTTGACAAGGGTATCGATGTAGTATGCACTGATGGGCTGTAGGAAACCAGGCCCCGCTATGTCCAAGTCTCCCGCCGGTTTATCAATAAACAAAATTCAAGATTCAAAATTCAAGACGCAAGATTCGATATTCGAGACTGGGAAGGGAATAAGGAAGATGGGGAGAATCGCTGATGATCGAGAATCGGAGCGATCTTGCTTCGTGCTGATGCCGCCAGTTTAGTGCGGTAGGCCGCGCCAGACAGGCCTTAATGTGTTCTTGAGTCCGGGGAACTTTATCATTCCGGCGGGATGTTATAGTGATGAGCGTCCCATTCGAGGGTATTGCCTGAATGCAAATGAGGGGAGCACAGGAATAATCGGGAATGCCTGGTAAAACCGCGTCCGTCCAAACTCGCCGTGCGGCTTGCAGACCGCGAATCCAATATCACCTTTTGATCCTGACGCTGCTCATCCTCATCCCGTGCGCAGTCCGCGCGGAAGAACCGATTCGCTATCGGGTGGATTTGAACTCAACCGCCACGCATCGCGTGCATGTCACCATGACGGTGGCGGATGCAAGTCCCGGCACGGAAATTCAGATTCCCACCTGGAACGCGCTGTACCAGATTCGCGACTTTGTGAAAGACGTGGCGGACATGAAAGGCGAGTGCAATGGCCGCCCCGTCGATCTGGCCCGGGTGGATCTAAACACCTGGCGCGGCCCCAATCAACCGTGCGGCAAACTGGCCTTCACTTATTCTGTTTTCGCGGACGAAGATGGCCCGTTCGATAGCATGCTGGACAGCGAGCACGCTTTCCTGAATCTCGCCATGGTGCTTTTCTATTTGCCGCACGAGCGCCAGCGGGCTGTGCAAATCAAATTCGAACTTCCCAGGGGATGGAAACTGGCGACCCTCATTGAAAGCAGCGGCAATGAGTTCGAGGCCGCGAACTATGACGCCCTGGTGGATAGTCCCGTCGACGCGGGCCACTTTGAGGAGTTTACCTACACGCAGAGTTTTCTTGCCGAGGGAGCGCCGGCGGCGGAAACCCAGCACGCCACAGTGCACGTGATCATCGACGCGAACCACAATGACTATTCCTCAGAGCACATCGTGGACTCCCTGCAAAAGATCTCCAGCGAAGAGACGAGATTAATGCAGGATATGCCGTTCAGCCGCTATACCTTTATTCTGCAATTTCCCCGCGACGGGGGATCAACGGGCGGAATGGAGCACCGCGACGGGACGGCAATATCCATCCCGGCGTCAAACATTCGCAATGATGAGCGCTCGCTCGATAGTGTGGCGGCGCACGAATTCTTCCATCTGTGGAACGTCAGGCGCCTCCGGCCGCAGAACCTTGAACCCATCGACTACATCCACGGCAATGACACGCGGGATTTGTGGTTCTGCGAAGGTGTCACGAATACTTATGCGGAACTCGCGTTGCTGCGTGCCGGACTGATCGACCGGAAGAGTTTTTATGATCGATTTGCCGGCGCCATCCAGTTGCTGCAAAGCCGCGATGGGCGCCACTCGCAGAGCGTGGAAACGTCAGGGCGCGAAGCGTGGCTGGAGAAGTACGGCGATTACAATCGCATGGACCGCAGCGTTTCCTACTACAACAAGGGGGAATTGCTCGGATACCTGCCGGACCTCGGCATCCGGCACGCGAGCCATAACCAGGCGGGGCTGGACGATTTTATGCGCAGACTCAATCAGGATTTTGCCGCGCACGGCCGCTTCTACACTATCGCCGATCTTGCCGGCATTGTGGGCCAGCTTGCGCCGGCGTTTGATATGAATCGTTTTCTTGCCGAGGATGTGCGCGGAACCCAGGAACTTGATTACTCTACTTACCTCTCTTATGCCGGGTTGAAGTTCGAATCGCAAAAGGTGGCATTGCCGGCGCCCGGTTTTTCCGCATCGCGGAATGCGGCGGGCATGCTGGAAGTTGATTCTGTGGATTCGGGAAGTAACGCGGAAAAGGCCGGGTTGCAGGAGGGGGACGTGGTGATCATGGTGGACGGTGAATCTCTGCCCGCCGCCAATCCGGCACTCCCCAACTGGCGGGCGGGCCAGACCGTGGACCTTCAAATCATGCATGGCGAGGAAACCCGCAGCGCCAAGTTCCACATCGGCAAGGATGAGGAGACTTCGGTGCAGATTGAGGAAGACCCTTCAGCGGATCGCGATGAATTGCAGGTGCGCAAAGGCTGGCTGAAGGGCGTTACGAATTCACCTTCAGGAAGAGCGGGCAAATAATGATTCGCGCATTCATGGTCAGCGTTCTGACCTTTCTTTATATCCTGGTGGTGGGTTTGCCCTTCCTGGTGCACGCCTGGCTTACCCGCACTACCGACAGGCTTTATCACATCGGTATCGATGGAGCGCGCTTTGCCCTCTGGCTTTCCGGCGTTCGCCTTGACGTCTACGGCTTGGAAAAGATCCCTCACGGCCGCGCCGCCATTTACATGCCCAACCATCAGAGCAATTGCGATCCGCCCGCCGTAATTTCCATCCTCCCGGATGTTCTGGTGATGGCCAAGCAGGAGTTCTTCCGCGTGCCCGTGCTGGGGACGGCGATGGTCTTGCGAGGTTTCATTCCAGTCGATCGCAAGAATCGCGAGAAGGCAATCGCCGCCGTGGAGCAGGCGGTGGAGTCGATGAAGGCGGGGAATTCGTTTCTGGCATTTCCGGAAGGAACGCGCAGCCCCGACGGCCGCCTGCAAACCTTTAAGAAGGGATTGTTCGTGATGGCCATCAAGGCCGGCGCGCTCATCGTTCCGATTTCGGTTTCGGGCGCGCGCAAAATCATGCCGAAGGGCCAGTTCGCCATTCATCCCGGGGTCGTCCGCATCACCATTCACGATCCCATTTCCGCCGCGGCTTACACCCTTGAGCAACGCCGGGAGCTGATTGAGGTAACGCGGCAAGCCATCCTGAAGGGCCTTGACCCGGATGAATGGCCGCAGGAAGAGCCGGAGACCGTCACGGAAACACCACATAGGCAAGGAGGAGATGGCCTGACGCGTGAATAATCAGGGAGGCTTTGAAATTCCGGGCTTGGGGAAGTTGCGGAAAGAAACCGAGGCGCTGTCATTTTGAGCCCGTATTTTGGGCGAAGAACCCCCGTAGTTCACTTCGATCATGAACTCCCCGCGAACTGCCGAGGTCCTTCGCCCAAAATGCGCGCTCAGGATGACAGTTTTGGACAGGCGCGGGAGAAGTGCGCATTACGTTCCTGTACTTCCGAACCCGCGCGCATCGCGTTCGGTGGAGGACACGGAATCGACCTCGGTAAACTCCACCTCGACGCGCCGGACAATCCGCAATTGGGCAATGCGGTCCCCGGCTTTTATAGGAAAGGGTTCTTTTCCCAGATTGACCAGAACGACTTTCAACTCCCCCCGATAGCCAGGATCGATCACCCCAGCGAGCGTGCAGATTCCCTTCAACGCCAACCCGGACCGGTCGTGGACGAGCGCGCCGAATTCAGGGGGGAACTCGAAGGCGATGCCGGTGCGAACCGGTTTGATTTCTCCCGGCGCCAATTCTGTGGCCTCCAAAGCCGCGACATCCGCAGCCAAATCTCCGAAGGGGCCGCGGTGAGCGTAATGAGGCAGGCGAGCTTCCGGGTGCAGTTTGGTAACTTTAACGTTGACCGTCATGTGTCAGCATTCCTTTGGAAGTGGAGCAGTCTGAATTTTGTGGCGCGGTCGATGACCGCAGAACGGTGCGATGGGGAATTCCTTTATGCCGTGGTCACGCCTTTTCCCTTTCGACGAGGCCTTTCATCTTGCGATACGCCGCGAACATTTCCGGCAGGCGCCGGTAGACTGCCGAAGCTTTCAGCCACACTTCGTGGTCGACAGCGGGAGAACCGGAGATCATCGTGTTGGGGCGGACGTCGTTGGGGACGCCGGATTGGGGAGTGGCGATCACGTGGTCGCCGATCGTCAGGTGCCCGTTCACGCCGACCTGTCCGGTCAGAATCACATTGCGGCCGAGCTTGGTGCTGCCGGCAATTCCCACCTGGCTGCAGAGCAGGGAATTCTCGCCAATATCACAGCCATGCGCCACCTGTACGAGGTTGTCAACCTTAACACCACGGTGCAGGCGCGTTTCACCCACTGCGGCGCGGTCAATACAGCTATTGGATTGGACCTCCACGCCGTCTTCAATGATGACGATGCCGGCTTGCACGATCTTGTAAAAAGTCCCGTCGGGGCGGGGCACAAAACCAAATCCGTCGCCGCCAATCACCACGCCGTTTTGAAGGATCACATCGTTGCCGATGCGGACGTTTTCCCGCACCACCGCATGCGAGTGAGCGAAGAAACGATCCCCGATTTTCACTCCCGGGTAAATCATGACCAAGCCTTTAAGTACACAATCATTGCCAATCTCGGCGCCTGCCTCGATAACCACATAGGGTCCGATGGAGGCATTGCGCCCCAGCTTAACGTCAGGGGCGATGACGGCGGTGGGATGAATTCCGGCGGGCGGCCTCTGGGGCGGATAGAAAACTTCCAGCGCCCGCGCAAACGACAGGTAGGGATCAGCGGAACGCAACACGGGTTTGCCCAGCGTGTCCACGTCAGCGGAAGCGATAATCGCCGCCGCCCGCGTGGTGTGCAGTTTGCGCAGGTACTTGGGGTTGGAGAGGAAAGTGATTTCGCCGGCATTAGCTTCGTCCATTCCCGCCACCCCGGTGATTTCCAAATCCGCCGCTCCTTCCAATTTGCATTCAAGTTGGGCTGCCAGTTCGCCGAGCTTCATGATGATCTCCCTGTGAGAAAAGAAGTCAGGAGCCAGAAGTCAGGAGTCAGAATTCAGAATTCGGCGTTCAGGCTCGAAGTGAATTAACTCCTGACACCTGGCTTCTGACTCCTGATTTCGCCGTCTAGTACATGCGCAAGCGTAACACAGAAGCAAGGAGTCAGGAGACAGGAGTCAGAAGTCAGAATTCAGGATTCGGGGTTTAGGCTCGAGGGGAATTGACTCCTGACTTCTGTCTTCTGATTCTAGTACCAAAGTACTGGTACAGGGGTGACCTTGGATGCGGCGCGCGAGTAGTGTAGATTCGCATCAACAGTCCCTTACCTCTGAAGTGGTGGGTAAGGCAAAAGGAACTGGATCCGTCGCGCGGCAACAGCCTTGTGGCGACCGGTTCCCGGGAACAAGTCCACCCCGGCGGCAACGGAGTTGGACTCTTTGGTAGTGGCAGACAGTCAGCATGCCGGGGTGACCGATTTAGGGGCGCCATCCCCGCCACCCCGGCATGCTGTTTCTTCGCCCGCGCACACAGAAAGTTAATGTCTCACCCTCGCACCGCTTGCGAGGCGGATGGAAACAGGCTAAACTTTTCAAGAATCCCGTCCGGGGAGTTAGGATCAGCATGAATCAACGTCGCACCAGCAAAAGGATTCCGATGGAGCTCCCGGTTGAAATCCGGTGGAAGAGCCGTGCCGGAAGCCAGAAGCAAGCGATGGGGAAGACCGGCAACATCAGCGGCAGCGGATTATTCATCGAAATTCCCATTCGCCTGCATCGCGCAACCTCCGTTATGATCAAGGTTGTGCTTCCCCGTGAGGTGACGCAGGTTCCCCTGGAGCTTTTGTGCCAGGGCCGAGTGGTGCGGTGGAACCAGCACGGGCAGGTTCAGGGGCTGGGCGCAGTCATCGATGAGTACGAACTACGACCCGTGACTCGGACCAGGTCCGGGGGCAAGCGTACCCCGGAAAGTAACTGATTAGCTGTACCGTCCGCCCCGAAGATTTCTCGCAAAAAACATTTCTTGTAGACTATGATCGCAGTTATCATTCGCCAAAGGGGAGTTGTCAAGCTTCGCCCCGAGCGATTGATGCGGGATCCAAGAATGGGAACAGCCCGGCTTGCAAAGCGAAAAATACGCGTCCTCGTGGCTGACCGGGAGGGCATATTCAGGCTTGGCCTCAAGAAACTCTTTGCCGTCGAGGATGATCTCCGGGTCGTGGGCGAAGCTGAAAATGCCGCCGAGACGATGTCCAGAGCGGAAACCTTTCAGCCGGATTTAGTCTTCATCCAGGATGAAATCCTTGCTGAAATGGGGGGTAACCTGATTTCCGCAGTTACCAAGGCGGCGCCAAAATGTAAGGTCGTCGCCACCTCTTCCGCTTCCACTGAGGAATCATCGATACACCATATCCGCAGTGGCGCCGCCGGGGTCATTCTCAAGACGGTTGACCCGCAACTCTTCGTCAAGTGCGCCCGGCGGGTTAGCGACGGAGAAAGGTGGATCCCCAAGCGGGAGGTTGCCACCATGGCGAAACTGCTTGAGGAACGCCCCGCCAGCCCGCCCCGCCCGGTTGATACGCTGACGCGCCGGGAAAAGACCGTCATCAGCTACTTGATGCAGGGCTGGCGTAACCGCGAGATCAGCACGCACCTCGCCATCTCTGAGCAAACGGTAAAGAACCATCTCCGCACCATCTACGATAAGGTGGGAGTTTCCGACCGCTTGGAACTCGTCCTATACGCCATCCATCAACGGCTGGAATTGCCCCCCGTGCAAGCCGCGGTTGCGCCACGTTAGACTGCTGTCGGCAATGAACCCGTGCCCCGTCTGTCGAAGCGCCGCGTATTAACCACCTATTGCCTTTTGGGTCCACTAATCGACCGCTATTTCTTGTCGGGTGGGTTGGTTGCTGAGAATAGACCAAACTGTTGCTCGCTCGTGCCAGCGGCGCGCGCTTGGGCGGCGCGTTGTGACATCCGCCTTACAACTCCATCGGATATCACCCCTAAGACTTCCATTTCGGTCAGGGCAGTGCGGGGAATGAAGATTCGCAGGTTGTTCGAGTAGACATCCGGGGGAGTTACGAGGTACCCAAGCGGATCAACGTCCAGGAGATTGTTGGGAAGGAGCGCTTCCAGAACTTCCGTGTCCTTGAAGGTCATTCGCACCCAGAGACCGGCCAACCTGGGGCGACTGCGGAAGATTTTGCGCTCGGCACGATCCGGGTTGCCCTCAAAGTCTCGAACGAAGAACACACCCTTAACCGCTGTCAGAGGGATGTGGATCAGCCGCCCATCGCGGTCCAGCACCTCAAGCTCGTTGGCAAGGTAGCCATTGGGGTCGAGAAAGCCCTTGATGAGCCCTTTATCGAGCTTTCGGATCACCACGCGCTTGCGGGTTGAAGGGGTGCCGGTTTTCACGGTTATGTTTCTTAAAATGAATGCAATCTTTTTTAAATGCTACTTGGCCACAGAAAATAGCTTGTGCTAGTATAGGGCGCGAGTTGGGCCTGTCAAGTACTTCAACGACGAAGTGGGGCGTTCCAATTGGACATAGCTCCTACTCGTGTGATAAAACGTGCTTTAGATATAATGGGTGGGAAAACATGTTGCTCCCCCGCCCGGCTGTGGAGGACTGCTACATATCATCCAACGGCTCTTGCGTGGTACTGAATTGACGTTTCGTCCCAATTTGGCTGGCATGCCGAGTCGCGACAACCCCCATCGAGCGCCCGTGCGGACAGGCGTCCCTGCCGCGCCCCAGCCCACGACCGGACCCTCCCCGGAGATGAATACTCCGCCACGCGTTGCGTCCCCCACCCCCGTCGTTCCGGAAGTAACTTTGTTTCTTGACTTTGCGCGGGTGGAAAAAGGGTTGGCAGCCAATAGCATCGAGAGTTATCGCCGCGACCTTACGGAATTTTCGGCCTTCCTTCGCCGCTTGGGCAAACCCCCATCGGCGGTTGATCGCGACGACATACGTGCTTTTCTCAAACAGCTTTACAAGAGGGAGTTGGGGGCACGTTCGGTTGCCCGGCACCTTGTCTCCCTGCGCAACCTTTTCCGGTTCTTGATGCGGGAAGGCCGCCTGATAGCTGATCCCACCGCGGATGTCGAGGCGCCCAGGCTTGATCAGTCGCTGCCCAGGCACCTTTCGGTGGACGAGGTTGACCAACTGCTTGCGCAGCCGGATGTTTCCACTCCCCTCGGTCTTCGCGACAAGGCCATGCTGGAATTGCTTTACGCCACAGGAATGCGGGTTTCGGAACTTGTGCATGTGGGGGCAGCGGATTTTGATATGGAACTGGGCATCGTCCGCTGCCTGGGGAAGGGCAGCAAGGAACGCCTGATTCCCGTGGGCAAATCCGCCTTGCACGCCGTGGAGGCTTACCTTCGTGCCGGACGCGCTGCCTTGGCGGGCAAGCGCAACCCCCCGTGGCTTTTCCTGAACCGCCGAGGTGGGGTACTTTCCCGAGTGGGTTTTTGGAAGATTCTGGCGGCTTATGGCCGGCGGGCTGGTCTGCCGGCAAAGCTCACCCCGCACCTGGTGCGGCATTCCTTTGCCACACACCTGCTTGAGCGGGGCGCTGATTTGCGATCGATCCAACTGATGTTGGGTCACAGTGACATCTCCACGACCCAGATTTACACGCATGTGCTGAAGGAACGTTTGAAGCAAGTATATCAATCCCATCATCCCCGCGCCTGAAGTCGAGGCCCGGGAGAACGCTGGAAGCGGAACGCCATGAGCGATTACAACTTCCTGATGGAAAGCCGGCTCTCCCCGGAACAGTTTGCCGTGCTTACTCTGATCAGTCGCTTGTCCGCCGAGCACGGACAAAGGCTTTACTTGGTGGGGGGCGCGGTGCGCGATCTCACCTACGGCCAGCAGGTGGTGCGCGACCTCGACTTTATCGTCGAGGGGGCGCCCCAGCACATCCTGCGCGCCCTACCCAGCGCCGACTCCGCCAAAGCTGGGCGCGGCGCCCGGGAGCCTATTGCCGAACCGCCCCTCGCGCTGGAATACCAGAATCTCGACGAACACATGAATTCATCCGAGCTCGTCTTTACCAATGGCGTGCGCGCCGAGCTGGCCATGTCCCGCGAGGAAATCTACACCCGCCCCGGACAACGGCCGGACGTTCGCCCCGCCATGGTCTTCGAGGACTTGAAGCGCCGCGATTTCGCCATCAACGCCATGGCCGTCTCGCTCCATCCCAACTCCCGCGGCTTGCTGCTTGACCCCACCAACGGCGCCGGCGATATCGAGCGGCGTGAGATTCGCGCCCTTCAATCCCGCTGCTTCCTTGACGATCCCTCGCGCATTTATCGTTTGTTGCGCTTGGGGATTCGCTTGGATTTTAAGCCGGATGAACGCACCCAGCGCTGGCTGGATGCGGCTTTGGAGGATGCCGCCTGGGAACGCTTGGATGCCAACCAGCAGGCCAGGGAATTGGCCGCCATTCTGCATGAAGACCAGCCCGACCGCGTGCTCAGAATGCTTTCTGACCGCAAACTCCTCGGTGGCCTGGATAAGAAGCTGGCCACCGTGCACCTTGCCTACGATCGCTTTGCGCGTATTCGTAACGTGCTGCAAAACGCTCCCGGGGCGGATCCCTTCCTGCTGAATTTCCACTGCCTGGTGGAGAAAATGGGCGGAGAACACAAGGCACGTTTCGCCAAAAAGATCATTCGGGAAAGTAAGGCCATCAAGTTGGCACTCGGCATCGAGCACGACGCCAAGAAACTCGACCATGTGTTGGGCAGCGCCAAGGCCACCCTGCCCAGCCAGGTTTACAACGTTCTCGCGCCACAGCCCCGGCCGCTGCTGTTTTACTTGCTGGCCAGCACCAAGAGCGCCAAAGTGCAGAACCGTATCAAGAGCTTCCTCTTCAAGTTCTCGGAAATCCGCTCCCGGCTGCCCCGCACGGAATTGCAGTCTTTGGGGGTTAAGCCCGGGCCGGAGTTTGACCACATCCTTGCCCAGATCTTCGCCCTGCAACTGGACGGGAAAATCAAATCCCATCCTCAGCTCATGAAGGAAATGCGCGAACTGGCCGGCATCAAGGAGCCTCCGCCGCCGCCCCCGGCGCCCGCACCCAAAAAAGGGAAGGAAAAGCCATCCGAACCTGCGGCAGCCCATCCTCACAGGAAGGCATGGGGATCACCTGCGCCCGCGGCCACCCCGCATCCTGCGCCGGCAAAGGCCGCCGCCATGGCTGGCTCAAAGCCGGGGGCTGCGGAACTTGCCGCAAAGCCCGTTCCGGCGGCGAAGGCGCACGCGGTCGCCAAGCCCGCTTCCAGGGCCCACCCCGCTACGAAGTTAAAGAAAAAGAAGCGGTGACAAAGTCGGGTCAGTGGAATCGGAAGATCGAGCCCTGGGACCATCGGGTGATCGAGCAATTTGAAATTTGCGATCTCAGATTTCCGATTCCTGATTGTCAGGAATAGATTCACGCTCATACCTCAACCAGCCGATAGCCGATGCGGGGAAGTGTCTCACGCGGGGAAAATGGTAGTCGGCGCCGCCCGATTGAGGGCGCGGAATTTCTCCGTAGTTCACTTCGATCATAAATTCCCCACGAACTGCCGACGTTCTTCGCCCAAAAAGCGGGCTCCGGATGACAGTATTGGACATTTAATACAGCCGCGCTCCGCGCGCTTTTGCAGTTCGGCCGCGCGCGGCTGGCTATTCCGGCTCATTCATGTGCAACACCTTCAAAAGGCTCTGGTGCATTCGATTGAAGGATTGCGCCAAATGGGAAATCTCGTCAAACCAGGGACTGCGCCAGGCCACCGCCAAGGGCGAGCCGACTAATTCCGTGCAGCAATCTCAGCAAGCGTATCAGACTGCTGCATCTTATTCCGGGTTGAGACCTCGGCCCGGATGAGTGCGGCCTGCTGGGCCGTGAACAGCAAGGTACCTCGGCTGGCGCGGCGCAAATCTTCATCGTTCCACTGAGCGCGCATGATTCCAGCCGTTGAATGCCGGTTGCTCCGCAGCAGCAGATGGCCGATTTCATGCACTATGGCGTTGCCTAATATCTCGGACGGGGATGCCACACGATTTTCGGCGAGGATCTCGACCCGGTCGAAGAAAACGTTAGCGTAGGTTCCCCATTCGTTTGCCGGCGGCACAAGGGAGAAACCTAGCGTGGCATCTCGGTGCAGTCCGTGTTGGGACGCAAAACGGGGAAGGATTCTCAGAACGATCTCCGCGGGACTTACCGGCTGTTGACAGGCCAGAGGAGTATCGGCTCCTGGCGCCTCGAGCGGGCAGTCAAGCCACACGGTCTCGACTCCGGCTTTCCGCAGGATCTTTGCGGCATTGAGTTCCGCGCCCTGCAAGGTCGCGCGCGGCACTCGCGCGTAGTTGTAAACACGCACGGTGATTGTTGACCTCGGCCCATCGCTTCCGCTTACGGGATCGGCGGCCAAGCCCGCGGCAATCAGGATAAGGAGAAACCCTGAGTTAAGCGACCTTCTTCCTCGTCCTCCGACCTTAGATCCTGATCCGTGGTTTTTCATGGCGCTCACCTCCTGAGTGGGCGGCGGGCCTGGGCTGGGGCCGCTGCTCCCCTCACTTGCGGAAGCGAGAACCGAGGGCGAAAACTGTAAAGCGCGAAAAGGAAATTACATTTGAAAACCGCCGAAGTGTCTGCTACCGTTCCGGCGAACAGTCCCTCGCCTATTGGGATCGGAGGTTATGGTGTCCGCCCCCTCCACGCATGAGGTGACCGCCCTGCTCCGCGCCTGGAGCGCCGGGGACGCGCACGCCCTGGAAGAGCTCACATCGCTGGTTTACCGGGATCTGCATCGGCTGGCGCACCGCTACATGGGAGGTGAGCGGCCTGGGCACACCCTGCAAACGACAGCGCTGATCAACGAAGTCTTTCTGCGGCTCTTACACACGCAGGCGGTAAGCTGGCAGGACCGGGCGCACTTCTTTGCCCTGTGCGCGCAGTTGATGCGCCGGATACTGACCGATCTGGCCCGTGCCCGGTACACGCACAAGCGGGGGGGCGGAGCGCTGGCGGTTGAGCTGGATAGCGGGCTGATGGTGGCCGGGACGGCACGCCCCAATCTGGTGGCTCTGGACGATGCCTTGGAGCATCTGGGAAGGGTTGACCCCCGCAAGAGCCGGGTGGTGGAATTGCGCTTCTTTGGGGGGCTGAGTGTGCAGGAGACAGCGGAGGTTTTGCAGGTATCCCCCGAGACGGTGATGCGGGACTGGCGGCTGGCCAAGGCCTGGCTTTGGCGCGAGCTGAGACCGGATCAAGACGATGCAGCCTGAGCGCTGGCGACAGATCGAGGAGTTGTACCACGCGGCGCGCGCGCTGGAGGGGCAGGAGCGGGCAGCCTTCGTCAAGAAAGCCTGTGGGCACGATGCCGGCTTGCAGCAGGAACTGGAATCGCTTTTAGCTTCCGGGGATGAGGCTGAGAGCTTCATTGAAACTCCCGCGCTGGACTATGCGGCGCAAGAACTGGCGAAGGCGAAGGAGGCTGCGGCGGGGGGTGAGGAAACCGACGCGTGGGTGGGCCGGGCGGTGTCGCACTATCGGGTGCGGGAGAAGCTCGGTGGCGGCGGCATGGGCGTGGTGTACAGCGCCGAGGACACCAAACTCAAGCGGACCGTTGCCCTAAAGTTCCTTCCTGGAGAACTCTCTAAGGACCGGCAAGCCCTGGAGCGATTCCAGCGCGAAGCCCGTGCTGCCTCGGCGCTGAATCACCCCAACATCTGCGTCATCCACGACATTGATGAGCACGAAGGCCAACGCTTCATCGTCATGGAGTATCTGGAGGGGCAGACCCTGAAGCAGCGCGTTGCCGGGAAACTGCTCAAGACGGACGAAGTACTGGACCTGGCGATTCAGATTGCCGATGCGCTGGACGCCGCGCACGCCAAAGGCATCATCCATCGGGACATCAAGCCCGCGAACATTCTCGTGACCCGGCGTGGCCAGGCAAAGATCCTGGACTTTGGTTTGGCGAAGCTGGCGCCGGAAAAACGGGGGCTGGGTGCTAGGGCCTGGGGGCTGGGGAAAGAAGCCCTGCAAGAGAGGCCGACCACATTTTCCGGAACCTCGGAGGAGCCGTTAACCAGCCCGGGCGTGGCCATGGGGACCATCGCCTACATGTCGCCGGAGCAGGCGCGAGGCGAAGACGTCGATGCCCGCACGGACCTGTTCAGTTTCGGCGCAATGCTTTATGAGATGGCAACGGGCAAGCAGGCCTTCAACGGCTCCAGTTCCGCCGTGATTTTTGAAGCGATTCTCAACCGGCCCCCGACCTCGCCGGTGCGGCTGAATCCCGATTGTCCAACTGAGCTGGAACGTATTATCACCAAGGCGCTGGAGAAGAACCGCAACCTCCGCTGCCAGAGCGCCGCCGAGCTATGCGCCGACCTAAAGCGCCTGAAGCGCGACACGGATTCGGGCCGGGCGGCCGTGGTAGGGGCGGTTCGCGAACCGCCCTTACGAAAACGCTGGAAGGTTCTTGTTCCCGCCACCGTGGTCCTTGTCGCTGCTGCCATCGGGGTAATGTTCTACGTCCGCTCGCGCCAGGCCATGACCCGCCTGACCGACAAGGACACCATCGTCCTCTCCGATTTCAACAACCAGACCGGTGACAGCGTATTCGACGA
>PLWR01000481.1 GCA_003165615.1 Acidobacteriota bacterium
TTACTTATGACGCTGCGTTTAGATGTCATCTGTCCGTTGTCCGTGGTCAGTTGTCCGTGGCACCATGCACGCTATTGATTGACTACTGACAACTGACGACGGACCACGGGCCACTGACAACGGACAAGCGAGAATCATGACTTCCGTAGCAACTCAGACCGTTCTCCGGCTCGACCACGTCAGCAAGACTTATGGCGAGGGCGAGTCGTCTGTGGAAGCCGTGCAAGACGTGTCGATGGACCTTGCACCGGAGAAATTTATTTTTCTCATGGGTCCGTCAGGCAGCGGAAAAACCACCCTGCTGATGTTGATGGGATGCCTGTTGCGCCCGACCACCGGAGCGGTACACATCTTTGATGAAGAGGTCAGTTCGCTGGCCGAATCGCGCCTGCCGCGCGTGCGCCGGGATCGAATCGGGTTTATATTCCAAGGATTCAACCTGTTTCCCGCACTCTCGGCGCTGGAAAATGTGGAAGTGACTCTCAACCTGAAAGGGTGCCGGGGCGAGGAAGGGCGCGCCGAGGCTCGCAACCTGCTGGAGCGCGTCGGGCTCGATAAGAGGATGCACCACCTGCCGGAAGACCTGAGCGGCGGCGAAAAGCAGCGCGTGGCGGTGGCGCGGGCATTGGCCGGCAATCCGCCCATCATTCTTGCCGACGAGCCCACCGGCATGCTCGACTCCAAGACCGGCCGGCTGATTTCTGAGATTCTTCGCGACCTTGCGCACCAGGAGGGACGGCTGGTGTTCATGGTGAGCCACGATTCCAGAATCACCGAGCTGGCCGACGAGATTTTCCACATTGAGGACGGGTGCTTGCAAGAAGGCAGTAGGCAGTAGGCAAAGGGCAGTGCTACGATTAATCGCGAATCATGTTGAAGCATTTCCAGGAGGGACACCCGATGCAGGACATTTCTTTCACCGTACATACGTTTAAGGAAGGCAAAATGTATGTTGCCTACGTCCCCGAACTGGACCTATCAAGCTGCGGCGCCACTGAGGAGGAAGCGCGGAAGAACATCCGCGATGCCGTCCGGGGGTTCGTGGAAACCAGCGCTGAAATGGGGACCTTGTCGGAAATCCTCGAAGAAGCCGGGTACGATCGGACGGGCGATACGTGGCGAGCGCCGGAATTCGTATCCCTTGATCGATTGACGCTGAGTGTGAAGTAGATGTCCCCACTTCGCCCCGTTAATTATCAGACCCTCGCCAAGGTCTTCGAACGCGACGGCTTCACCTTCGACCGGCAACGTGGTGACCACCTCATTTATACCAAACCCGGAGTGAAGCATCCGCTCGTGATCCCCATGTATAAAGAGCTTCCCGTGTTCATCATTAAGAACCTCCTCCGTACCGCAGGAATGAGCCGCGAACAATATTTCGACCTCTTGGAGAACTGTTAGGAACTTCGCTCTCATGTCAAAGCCGCATCGCAATGTTTACATGTTCGCACTGCTGGGCGTGGTGTTGGCGACGCCTCTGGTGATGTTCGTGCGCTCGGTTGCGCATAATTCCTCAGGGTTCACAAACCAGATTCTCGTCTCGCGCGGCAACATTGATTCGCACATTGCGGCGCGTGGGCGCGTGGAGGGCGCCACCTCGCAGGAGATCAAGCTGGCATCGCGCGTGGTGGGTCGGCTAAAGGAAGTGCCGGTGAACGACGGCGACTCCATTCGCAAAGGGCAGGTCATTGCCGTGCTGGAAAACAACGAGTTATTGGCGCAGGTGGAGCAGGCCCGCGCCAGCGTGCTCCGTGCCCAGGCCGCGATGGAGAGGCTTCAAAACGGGGCGAGGCCGGAAGAGCGTGCCGCCTCGCGCGCCGCCATGAACGAGGCGCAAGCCGCCGCCGACAATGCGCTCCAGAATTATCAGCGCTCGCAAAAGCTTTTTCAGGAAGGCGGAATCATTTCGCAATCGGTGCTGGACCAGGCGGATCGCGATGCGAAGATGGCGCAGGCGCGGCTGGAATCGGCGCGCGAGAACTATAAGCTGGTGATGGCGCCACCGCGAGCGGAGGATGTGGCCACCGCCCAGGCAGAGTTAAGTCTTGCGCGCGCGCAACTTGCCCAGGCGCAGGATAATTACGACAACACCTTCGTGCGCTCGCCCGTGGACGGCGTGGTGGTAAAGCGCTACATGAATCCCGGAGAATCCATTTCCTACGAATCGCTCTATCAGCCTATCGTCTCCGTGTCGGACACCACGCACCTGATGGTTCGCGCCGAGATCGATGAAAACGACATCGGCAAGATTCAGGTTGGCCAGCGCGCGTCAATTCGCTGCGACGCTTTCCGTGGGCAAACCTTTTACGGGCATGTGGTGCGCATCAGTGGTGGCCTGGGCCCGAAAAAGATTCAGACCGACAACCCCACGGAAAAGATTGATATGGATGTTCTGGAAAGCTTTGTGGAAGTTGACCCCGGCACGCCATTACGCGTCGGATTGCGGGTGGACGTTTACATTGAGCTCGCCCGCAAGGATGATGTGCTGGTGATCCCCATGCGAGCCGTGGAGTTTCAGAACGGAGTGGCCACGGTGCATGTCAAATCTCCCACCGGTATGCAATCCCGCCAAGTTCGGTTGGGCGCGCAGGACGGCCTTAGAATCGAAGTCGCGGACGGCCTTCGCGAGGGCGAGGAAATTGTCTACTGAAAAAGGGTGCTGGATTCTGGGGCTGGGGCTGAACCGGCGAAGGATGAAGGTTAAGGGATAAAGGGTAAAGGATAAAGTCTATGAACGCCCATCCTTTGCTATTCGCCGGCCTCCAGAACCCAGCACCCAGACCCCCGCTTTGACCTTTTCTACGAGCTTGGGAAATCACCGATAGTGTCGTAGGATAGCGGATTTGGGTAGGTCATTCGCGCAGGAGAACGAAAGGTGCCTAAGGATTCATCCGCGGCTTGGAAGACTCGGCATCAACGCTGGCTGCGGTTTGTGCAAGCGAACGTCCAGGCGGTCAAAGGCGGGAAGGTGATTCGCCTCGGACGCTCTGCAAGGCCGCTGACGGTGCCTGCGGTGAAGGTGGGCAAACGTCCGCCCATCAAGGTGGTGGTCTGCTCGCCGCATCCCGACGATGAGGCGCTCATCGGGGCGCTGCCGTTGCGCCTGCGGCGGGAATGTGGCGCGAGCGTTACCAATTGCGCGATCACCCTGGGAAGCATCACGAACCAGCGCGCCCGCCGCCTGCGTGAATTGAAAGCCTCGTGCGCCGTGCTAAGTTTCGACCTTACCGTCGCCAAATCTCCCTGGGGGTTTGACGACGTCGCCCCTGGTAACCGCAAGAATCATCCGGAGGAATGGGCCGCCAAAGTGCGCGTGCTCAGTATGGTGCTGGAACAGGAGAGGCCCGACGTGGTCTTTGCCCCATGTTGAGGGAATCAATATTACGCATATAGCAACGCATTACCTCGCGGTGGATGCCTTGGGCGACTGTCTGGAGCGGACGGGCCGCGGCCCTTTACCGTTTGTCGAGACCGAATTCTGGCATCAGCACTCTTGCCCGAACTTGATGGTGGGAGTCTCGCCTGCGGATGAACCGACATTGATTATGGCGGCTGCCGAGCATGGGGGGGAGGTTCGACGAAATCCATACCACCTGCGGCACCCCGGCCGGATGATCGATAACATTCGCCGGGGGGCGGAAATGGTCGGCGAGGCAGGCGGAGCGGCGCCGGATTATCCTTTTGCGGAGCTTTACCGTTTGGTTTTTATGGCTGGTAGGAAGTTAGTGTCGCCGCGCCTTGGCGGCCGGCTGATCGGCCCGGCTGAGAAAATCGATTGGCAGGAATTGATCAAGACCTTTTGGCCGGAGGGCTTGGAGGGGCAGGGCTGAAGAAGAGTAGGCAGTAGGTGGTAGGCAGAAGGCAGGCCACGGTAAGATGCGATCGAGCTTTGCCTCGTACGCCTCGCCCGCAAGGTTCAATGCAGGGTTGATCATCGGCGAAACGTTTCTAAAATCACAATCTTGGTTTGTCCAGAGGAGGTTCAAATGGCGAAGAAATCTATTGGTGCAAAGGTGTGGCTCGTTGCTGACAGCTACTTGCCGGATCGCCACAATGGCGACCTGGAGAGTCATGAATCGGCGTGCGTTCTAAATATTAGCCGCCGCCCCGCCAAGCTGAAGTTCACGGTTTACTTTGAGGACCGCGCGCCACTGAAGGGACTGGAAGCGGTATGTCCTGCGGAGCGCACGGCGCACGTGCGTCTGAAAAGCTTGAAAAACCGCCGCGGTGAAGTGATCCCGATTGCCAAGCCGATGGCTTTTATGGTGGAGAGCAATGTGAAAGTCGTGGTCCAGCACACGCGGCTCGATACCTCACAAACGGCTCTGGCGTTAATGACAACCATGGGTTATCCGCTGAAGTGAGGGTTGCCGGAAGGGCAGTCTGTGATGCCCCGCGCTTTGAAATCCGCGATGAGTCATGCGGGCTTTATCCTGAATCTGGAATCCCAAGGAGTCGTCGTGTTCGCCAGAAAGATACGTGTCGATGTGGCCGGCCCGGAGGGCACGCGCGCTTGCCCTCTGGCGTGGTTGGATAGTTTCTGCATGCGGAGCTTCACCGGGCGCGAGGCCTTTGATGAGACGCTGCCGGTGGCGGACGGGGTGCTGGAAGTGGGCTTCCAGGTGGACACGGACGGGCTGCGGTCCGATATGGAAGACTGGTTTACGAGGAAGTTTGGGGAGGGAAAGGCCGTTAAGCTGACGCTCACGGAAAGCAGCAGGCAGAAAGCTGAATGCTAAAAGCTGAGCGCTGAATCCTAGGTCCTGGATACTACATCTCTTGGCATTTCACTTCTCGTCAACAATCTTTATAGCCAGCATGACCTTGTCGTCCATGTGAGTCCCCCCTTTGGAGTACTCAGTTACGTCGTCGCACACTTTAAGGACGATCTCTTTGGCCTTTTTCTCCGTCACGTGATTGACGCTGGCGACAAGCCGCTCCGAGCCAAACTCCTCGCTCTGTACATCCATGGCTTCGGTAATGCCATCCGTGCACAGGAGCAGGATATCGCCGGTTTGGAATTTCACGTGGCCGCGGTCGAACTGAACGTTCTCGAAGAGGCCGATCACCATGCCGCCCTCGGTGAGCTGGATGGGTTCGCTGCCGGGCCGCACGATGACGGGTGGAACGTGCCCGCAGTTGATGTAATGGATCGCCTTCCGCCGCGTGTCAATGAGACCCATGAACATGGTCATGTACTTTTCCCCACGCGTATCGTGCAGGATCATTTTGTTAACGGATTCCGCGATATCGTTGAGGGAATGCAGATGGATTACGAGAGCCCGCAAGGTGGCCTGGAGGTTTGACATCACCATGGCAGAGCTGATGCCCTTGCCCTCGACGTCGGCGACGACCACCAGCAGTGTGCTGGGTCCCAGGCTCAGGAAATCGTAGTAGTCGCCTCCCACTTCAAAGCAGGGTTCATTGAGAACCGCAATGTCGAAGCCGGGAATAACCGGGCTCGTCTCCGGCAGCAGGCTGCGCTGAATGCCGCGCGCCAGGGCCATTTCGCGTTCCAGGCGCTCTTTTTCCAGAAGATCATGGTGAAGCTGGGCGTTCTCGAGACTCATCGCCATCTGCCCGGACAGAGTCAGAATGACGTCGGTGTCATCGGCGGTGAAACTTCCGGCCTCCTTATTCAGCAGTTGCAGCGTGGCGATGATTATGCCGGCCTTATTGCGAATGGGTATGGTCAGGATGTTGCGGGTGTGGAATCCCGTGCGCTTGTCGACTTCCGGATCGAAGCGATTATCGGCATAGGCATCGGGAATGTTGACGATTTCCCCCGTCAGGGCCACATGGCCGGCAATCCCCCGCCCGCGCGGAAGGCGGATTTCCTGCTGCTCCATTCCCTGTGCGATCAGCGACCAGATTTCATCAGTCTTTTCATCCACCAGGAACAGGGTTCCGCGCTCGGCTTTGGTGAGGTTCTTGGCTACATCCAGAATCTTGCCCAGGAGTTCAGAGAGGTCGAGGGTGGAATTGAACACTTTGCTGGCCTCAACCATCGATTGCAGCCGGTCCAAATTGTGCTGCATGCCCACGAACAATTCCGCGTCGCGCAAGGCGGTGGAAGCCAGCCGCACCTGCAAACGAAAGAGTGCCAAAAGCGGCTCATCAGGCATTATCGTGGCGGCAAGCAGCAGCACACCGGAAGACTTGGATTCATCTGCCAACGGGAAGGCGCTCAAAAAGCGGTACTGGTTTTGTTCCGCCCACAGCGCCAATTCGTCTCCGTCCACCGCCGAACCTTGATAGGCCTGGGGCAATTTCGCTTGCGCGGCCCTTCCCAACAGGGAATGGCTTGCTGATATCTCGCGCACAGCGGCTGGGATCGCGGGGCCGCCGGCAAAGGCTGCAAGGGTAAGGTGCGATTGGCCCGCGTCCAGGCGCCAGATGCCGGCAGCACCCAGCGCGTAACGGTTTACGATGCGCGTGACCAGCGCCTCCAGCACCCCCTGGGGTTCGAGGGGCGTGCGGAAATCACAACTGAGTTCGTCGATTTCTTTAATCAGGTTCATGTGTGATCTCTCTGCAGTGCTTTCTTAAAGTCCACTCGCCTCGCAGAACTGCGAGACATAACCTAACCCTTGGGGGGATTTTCTCAAGCGCGAGGAACGGCAGTATATAGCCTCTGGCCGGTCGGTGTAAACCGATTTTAACCGAAGATGTACATTCTTGTCGCCTGACCTTGTAAATCTGGATTTAGGAATTCTATTGAGAATAGGAAGGAGGAAGTGGATAATTCGAAGAAATCCGGACTACCCACTTCCTCAGGTAGTCATTAGAAGAGAATTACTTGTTTAGACGTCCGAAAGGCCCTAAAGGTTGCAAGAAAATCGTGGCCGGGCTCGTGCCAGGGAAAAGGCTAACGAGCTTGGGCGCAGGGAGCAATTTGTCTGTGTACGGAAGCAGGTTTATAATGTGGAAGTTATGAGCAAAAAGGGTCTCAATTCCCGTCGCCTGGATACATCACAATATGAGCTATATTATTACGCCTTTTGAAGTTAGTTCGCAAGCACTCGCCGAGCCTGTAAAGGTTCGATTTGTGCATCTGTTCTCCGCTATCGCCACCCGGCATAGCGACACCATCGATTGCGTCTTTCTTGTCGACGGCCAGCACGTTACCGTCTCCATGGCCTGTCCTGCCCTTACCGAACTGCGGGAGAAAGAGCATAAGTATTTGAGTGATCAGCAGCTTGCTGATATTGCCGCCCTCCATTTGCGCCGCACCCTGGAGCAGGGCTACGACGCAACGCAAGCCGAACTCTTTATCGACGGAATCCTCCTCCGCGCCCTTGGAAAAGAGTTGGGCTATCTCTGAAGATCTTTGCGCTTGAGGGAATGCCGGGACGGATTTCTCAAGGCGGGGTTGGAAGGTCGGGACTATAGCCTCGACCTTCCAACCGCCCAACGAGAATGGCTCGGCTTGGCGCGAGATTCACGTTAGTGGTGCGGCTCCGAGTCGTGCCGTTCATCTTTCCCCCCGCCTGAAGGCTTTGAACCCTTCTCTGGGGATTGTCCCTTAGGGGACGAAGTCTCGTGGTTCGAGGCCGGCCCACCGGAAGGTCCACCGTGCGACTGTGGCGAGGAGTGGAATTCGCCGGGGGCTGTTCCCCGCGGCTGAGAGCCGGAGGCAGGTGAGCCCGGAGCATAGGTCTTGCTGGTTGCCGCCTGATGATTTCCGCCGCCGCTCGGATTGGAGTAATGGAAGCCGGAATAACCATTCGTGTGGTCAGGATTCGTTCCGTGGTACCCCCCAGGGTTGACAGATCCACCTGGCCGACTCGACTGCGCCACGCCCACGCCTCTGAACTCACCCGGCCTCCCCGTGGCAGCCACACCGGGCGTGCCATGGTTGTAAGAAGCAAATTGTGCGCGGTCATTGTGCGCGGCCATTTCGTGCTGGTGCTGCAGGGAAGTTGCCTCGATGTGCCGGTCGTGCTCGGCAGCAAGTTCGTCGCGGCCCGGGCGCACGTTGAGCCCACCCGCGCCGCCATTGTAGCTGACGCGATTCACCGCGAAATTATTCTCCACCCTGCGGTAGTAGACGTTGGTGATTTGTCCCCCGCCGATATTGGCCACAGACCGATTATAGAAGAAGGCCCCGCCCCTCCACTCCCCGCCGGCAAAGCCTACGCCGGTGTAGCCAAAGCCATAATTGATGCCGCCGTAGAAGCCCACGTGGGGGCCCCAATAGCCCACATGAAAGATAAAAGCGCTTCCACCCCAGCCCCAGTAACCGGGCGTCCAATACATCCCCGGGGCCGGCGCCATCACCCATGTGCCGGGAACCCAGAAGTAGCCGTTATCCGGATCGTAAGCCCAATAACCGGGAGTCCACATGTAGCCCGGGCCCGGGCAAACCGGTTGCGTATAAACGGGAATCGGCGGAGGGCCAACCCTGACCGACACGCCAATGGAGATTTCTCCGGCATACGCTGCGGTTACCCCAGCGAAAACCGCGACGGCGAGCAACCCGAAAATTACCAGTCCTGACATCAATAATCTCGTTGGCCTCTGCGTTCGCATTGGGTTTGATAACCGCGCTGAGGTTCTATCTCCCTGTAGTCCGCGGGCTGGAATGATCTTGTCGGTTCCACTTCTTGTCCCGCTTGGTGAACCTGATTGTTTGAATTCATAGCTACTTTTCATGGTGTTTCCCCGTAGTGAATTTTCTTGCAATTGCACCTTTCTTGCCTTGGATGCTCATTCCCACCTAATCGTTTTCGCAACAAACGTATTGGGTAGCTCTCACCCCTGGCTCCCGATGATGCTTTTCAGTCGCCAGGCATGCATTTCCCTTCGACTTCATTTCTTATGAGGCAATTGCCGGTCCAAGCCCCTCGCATCTCTGTATCGCTGTGATTATCCGATAGCTTATAGGTTTTTTCGGGTCCTCACAAAGGCCATGCTGACGTTTCAAAGGAGGTAAATCTTATATAGTGGCTAAACGCACTGATATAGCGAGTGTCGGGTTTGGTGGGGAAGTAGATAAAGGCGAACATTTAATTTGTGGAAGCCGGGCTTTACAGCCTGCGGAAAGACTCATTGGCACTGTCATTTTGAGGAGGTTGCCGCGGCGACCGATGAAGAATCTCTATATTTGCTTGAAGATTCAAATGCAGGGGTCCTTCGCTGCGCTCAGGATGACAGTATTGGAGCGTTTTCCCGCAAGCTCTTTAGAAGGAAAGACCCGTCCGGCTCAGGGCTTATCAGGCAGGATTGTGGGGTTGCTTAACAAATCCCGGACGGGTCGGTGGGCTCGTTAGTAGTGCGAACGTTCTCCGTTCTGCTAGTCTAGCCTCCTACAAGAACTTGAAATATTCGGAACCCTGCCGCCAGTAACCGGGCTCTTTCCGGTCGGGCGCTCTCCTCACTGGCCTAACACCGGGCGCCTTCTTCGACCTTTAACCCGTTTGGCATCCACCCTGGAGCGTCGAGTCGGCCACCTCTTGTGGCTTTTTCTCATTCCCTCGCGCCGCGGGCCGCCTCGCCTGGGCGACCGGACCGACAGGATTCCGGAACTCCTTCAAACCCGGACTGCGAACCGATCTGCTTCTTTCTTGGTCCCATTCAACGATACTCTCGTTTACAGTAGTGTCAAGGGAATCGGGTCCACCAAGCCTTTTTATTACATTTATGTTAAGATTTAGGTGATTTGGTCAAAGGAGGTCCCCGCATGAGCATCGGCACCCGCATTATTCAGCTTCGGAACCAAAAGGGGTTGACCCAGCAGGAGTTAAGCGATCGCACGGGGTTGGCAGCGTCGTACCTTTCGCGCATCGAGAATCGCCGCCTGGAGCCGCGCCCCTTAACCCTGCGCAAGATTGCCTTGGCCCTTGGGGTGCCAATGAGCGAGATTTTCCAGGAGCGCCCCACCCAACTAGGCACCTTGCAATGCGTCATCACCTCATCGGGGAATTGCGTCATGAACATGCTCCACTCCAGCCATGGAAAACGGGTTCAGCCCGCGGTGGAAAGCTACGACCCCCGCCAGTTGCAATTGCTGCGCATGGCGAACTATCTGATTCAAACGGGTGACAAGCGCCTGCTCGACTCGCTCGATGTCCTGCTTGGCGCGCTGCTTGGCGCGGAACATAACAAGACTTCTGGTAAAACTCCGCTGCCGGTGATGGGCGAATCGGGCGGCGGGGATGAAGGCGGGAAACAATAGACAGCAAACGGCGAACATTAGGTAGCGGCCGCCTTCGGGATGTTGACCGCTCCGACGCGCGGCCCTCCAGCGCTCCCTGCCGTAACCCTAGCCGAACTTTCGCAGTTGCG